>JBCCFD010000116.1:0-17661 GCA_039029915.1 Chloroflexota bacterium | reverse complement strand
GTGGCAACTTCAAAACGTACTTATGGGTTTGGGCCCAGTTTGCAGAGGAACACGGCTACATTATCGTGGCACCTAGCTATGGATTTGGCAATTGGGATCGGGAGCTGGGCGTAACGGCCGTTCAAGCCACCTTGGCTGATGCGGTTCAAAAAGCAAATATTGACCCCAACCGGGTCATTCTGGCCGGATTATCAAACGGGGGTTTTGGGGCAACGCGCGTTGCGGAGCAGTTTCCAGACGCATATCAAGGGGTTATCTTGCTGTCCCCAGGGATTGATGGACAATCGATTGACAATCAAGCTTACGCTGAGGGATGGAACGGCCGTTCCCACCTCATCATCACCGGTGAGCAAGACAAGCGCATTCCAGTTGGATATGTAAACGGCCGTTCGCAACAGCTACAAAACATCGGTGTTGACGTCACCCTCCACACCTTTCCAAAAGAGGACCACTTTCTCTTTTATTCTCAACCGGACGACGTGATGCATTTGATAGCCGAATGGCTGGAGTAGAGAGGACTAAGTAGAGGGTAAAGAGAAGAGCGTAGAGAGTTATTACTGGCGTGACGCAGTACCACTGTTGCCAACCTCTGAGGTTTCTAAACAGACTGGCAATCACTGGCATTTCTTGAAAAACCTCAGAGGTTTTTGAGGTTTTTTCCGCGCAACATCAGTTATTAGTATATTGGTGTATTAGTGTATTCAATTGCTGAACACAGCATGGAAACTACTCATCACTTCCCACCATTCACTATCAACTAGCTGCCTTCCGACTCAACCCAATGCCCAACTAGACCGCGGAAATGGGCAATATATTGCTCGTGTTCATTCTCGGGGAACATGCCGCGAACCGTTTCGGTAAGGATTTGGTCAAACTCCGCACTTCGGGCAAACTCCCACATCGTTTCGTCAAGGTGCGAGAGATGTTCAGCCACAAACTCATTAAACTGATCTGTTTCTAGATGTTTATCGGCCAGCTCCCCATACGCTTTGAGCTTCTCACTGTAGCTGCGGTCAGAATCTGCGATATCAAAGTAAGGTTTGATATCCATCGTGACGTGCATAGGCCGTTCAGTGACCATGCAGAAAATGGACCAAGCCAAAAGCGATTTGATTGCCCATGGGAAATAGTAGTGCAAGCTGGTAATGGCAATATCAGGACAAGCATTGGCAAAATCGATAGGCCACAAAATGCCATCCTTCAAGATCGCCTCACAGGAGTTGAAATCCCAGCGGAAGAAGGCGTTGATTACTTTCGTGATAATTTGGGCTTCTTCCCCCTTTTCAGCATCTAAAAAGTTGTGGTCAATCACGTAACGGCCGTGCATCGGTTGGGACGGATCATATTTCAAGGAAATGACCTGTGGCCCAATCGCTAAAGAGCGCACAAAAACATCATAATTCTCTAGCCCGGCCTGTAAATGCATGAGCGTCTGGCCCGACTCGTTATACGATTTCCACAAATCTTCTTCGTTCCCAATATGGCTTACCCCGCGCCAGCCCCCACCATCAAACGGCTTCATAAATAGCGGATAGCCAATATCGCTAGCAATTTGTGATAGGTTAAATAGATCGTGATATTTGGCGGCTGTTGTCTCAAATTTTTGGGAATCTGGGCCAATCTTGGGAGGAATAAGCCACGTTTCGGGGATGTTTAGTCCCAACTTCTGCATAGCAACATAGGCTGTGTGTTTTTCCATGCTTTGAAACGTAAATGGATTGTTCAGCAAATACACTTTGTTGAACATGGCTACTTTCTTAAGCCACTCACGGGGCTGATAGTGCCAGTACGCTAGCCGATCGATGACAAGGTCGTAAGTTGTGGGGTCTCCAAGCTTAAATGGATGAATCCTGACCCGCTCGACATCAAATTCATATTGATTGCCTTGATAATTAATCGTTGGCGAATACCATCGCAATAACCCTTCAAACGCTGAAGGCCAATCTTCTTCATCCCCAATCAGTAGACCGATTTTTTTATTTATCATCACACAACCCTTTTTTCACTTTTTGATGTTCAGTATTTAATTTCCAGTAATAAATGAAAATTAATCAGGGAAAAGTCAAATTACCTAATTACCCAATTACCTAATAACCAATCTCCCAATAACCAGTTGCTCTCTTCCCTATCCCTCGTATCGTTTACCAAAATGATGCACAATCTGCTTCCGCCACCAAAACCAATGATGCTCAACATCATGTCCCCAAATATCCCGTTCGTGGCTAATTCCTTTTGCAGCCAGCTCGTCAGCTAAACGATTCGTTTCAATTAAGCATTTTTCTTCCCACGCGCCCTGCCCGCACACAAGAGCAATGTGCGTGTTGTGACGAACGTGCTCAAGTGCGCCATCGTGCAAGTTATAAAGGTAGGCAAGCGGATTATTAAAGTAAACCTCTTCAGAGCCACTTTGCGCCTGCATAATTTGCTCTAAATCATACCGCCCACTCATTCCTAAGCCATAGTTGAAAATATGCGGGAATTTTAGAGCAAAGTTAACCGCATGGAAGGCCCCTAAACTACAACCGACCAAACCAATGCGGATATCAGAAGCGTTACAATCAAACCGAATTGTTGCGACTAAATTCTCAATAATAAAGTGTTGGTATTGATTGTAATGAACGGCTCGCCAGTGGGGGTCAGCACCTGCATTTAGCCAAGAATCGTTATCGACGGAACCGGGGCAGTAAACCTTAATTTTGCCATCATTGATAAGGGGGGCAATGGAAGCGATCATGTCATTATTTTCAAAATCGAAAAATTGGCCTCCACCAGATGGAAAAGCGATTACGGGCGCACCGTAATGCCCAAAGGCCAGTACATCCATCTCCCGATCAAGGGCTGGACTATAAATTTTCTCGTAACGCCGTTGCATAGAACTGCCTCATTGGAAATAGGTATTTGAACACTTTGTGCAGCCGACCCGCCCAAGCTCGTTCGCTATGGTCTGCTCCTCGGTCAAAGTAGTGTTGAAGATTCTCTCCGTCGACAAACCCATTGTCTAACAATATCTCACTGGCGACAACTGTTTCTACCTGTCCATCTTCGCCTTGACCATTAGAAGCAAATTGCCCGCTATCGAGCCACAGGCGGATATCGGGTGAGTTCGATTGTTTGAGCCGTTCAAGAATGTCAAATTTGCCGCTTCTTTGCTTGGTGGTCCAGATTGAGGGTGACATGGCGGCGTGATTTCTAGCAAAATTGCTATGCTCCCATGCCAAGTACAGTGAAAATAAGCCCCCCATTGAAGAGCCACAGGTAGCAATGAACTCACGGCCGTTTTTCACGCGAAAGCTCTCGTGAATATATAGAGCAACATCTTCCATGTAATAAACGGCCGTTTGATCCGCCATGCCCTGCACCCATTGCGTCCCCTTGCCCTCTCTTTTGGGCATTGGGTGACGGCTGTAGGGTGGTAAATATTCCTGAATGCGTGCTTCATTTCCGTGGCTAACGCCCACAATAATGCACTCCGGTAGCTGGCCCTGACGAATAAGCCGATCGGCCACCAAATCCGCCTGCCAAGAACCTGCATAGCTGTCATCCACAAACGTTTCAAACACATTTTGCCCGTCGTGCATGTAAATAACAGGATAGCCTTTATCAGGATGGGCGTCGTACCCTCGGGGCAAGTAGACATAAAGTGAGCGTGAGGGCAAGCTGCCGTTAAAGCCGTCAATGCGCCGCACCTGAGACGTTTCGACTTCCTCTGCAGGTTTGTAGCCAAAAATTTGGTTGTCCTGAAACCAAAGCTGGGTCAGCAGCGTGCGGAAGTGATCGTGATTTTCTGGCGCCAGATATTTGCCATCGCTCAGTCGAATTCTAAAGTCCCACGCTCCGTCTGTGGGCAGCATGGGGCGAAGCAGCCATCGATGCGCTTGATCAGTTTTGTGAAACGGCCGTTCCTCAATGTCTGCCCCCTGCTTTTTTACTTCAAGCACGGGAGCAGGGTCATCACACTGCAAATAAAACTGACCTTCAACTAAATCCATCTAAATCTCAAAAATAATTCAACACAAAGGCTCGAAAACACAAAGAAATTAAAAGAAAGTTTTATTTTCAGAGCGCTTTTTGTTACTCATTACTGTTCCGTCAAGCAAAGAGCATCGATTTTAACTCTAACAGAATTGCCCATTTTAAACAGGCGACAATAGCGAAACGTAACACCCCCTGATATGATTGTCAACTATGAATGCTCAGCCTCCCGTTCCCCCAATTTCAGACTGTTCATCTCTCTTGGTTGAGCAGTTTAAGGTCAATCCCAACCAGTTTGACCTCATTGATGAAGGTGGTAACAGCCAAAGCTTCAAAGTCAGCACGGATGAGGGACGTCATTTCATTTTAAAACGAGTGGCGCACCAAGACGGACAGCAGCTAGAAGAGGCGTTTATTTTACTGCATCATCTCCGGACAGCTCGGAAATTTAATGATATAGTGTCGCCGCTACGGGGGGAAAACGGCCGTTTTCTACAATCATTCCCACCCCACCAACTTACCCTCACCCCTTTCGTCAATGGAACACCTTTGACGAATGAGTATCCAATTCCTGAAGAGTACGAAACGGCCGTTGCCTCTACACTTGCCCATCTACACGACTCTCTCTACACGACATCGTTCCTGCCCGCCGATCCCAAGCATGTTCCGCAAAAAGTTGATTTTCAAGATGAGTTACAAACAATTTTGAGCTATCTCACGCTAAATTCGGAGAACCAATCCCCATTACAATTGGAAATTGTTAACCAGCTACAAGAAAATAAGGCCAGCATCAAGCAAGAAATTGAGATAATCGAGCAGTTAGTTAAGCAAAAACCTTCTCACTTCTCATCGTCGGTCTTGGTGCATGGAAATCTAAACGGCCGTTATCTTCTCAAATCACCCCAAAAAGGGCTACGCATCATCAACTGGAGCAACCTACAAGCGGCTTCTCCTGAAAAAGACCTATTTTGGTTTGTTCATCAATCCGACCAGTTCTTTAGCGCATACAGTCGCCGCAGAATGCCCGGCTTCCAGGTAACGCCTCACCGCCTAGAGCAATATTTCCGCATTCACCGAATGGACCACATCATCAACCAGTGCCAACGCCTCTTTCATCCCAGCACCACAAACAATAAGCAAATCTTAGCACATCAATCACTCCAAAAGTTGCTCCCCCTTGAAAAAAATGAGCCGGACTTTCAGCGATTTGGGAATTAGGGATTGGGGACTGGGGATTAGGAAGCTGAGCAAACTAAAGTGATATGTAACTCAATGCAATATCAGTTTGGAACAAGCCAATAGCTCAGCAGACAAATATACTTATACACCAATAACCCAATCCCCCCCTCATTTGACAAAACCCACCCCCTGTTAGACAATCATCTAACGCTATGACCAGTCAAGAAAACATCTCTTTCCGTGACACATTTTTATTGCTGGGGCGGTATCTTCGTCCCGAATGGCCTCGCGTCATTCTGCTAACAATTTTGTTATTCACCGGCATTGGACTGCAGCTGCTAGCTCCCCAATTTTTGCGAGATTTTTTAGATTTAGCGACGGGTGAAATTGAACAGACGCGCCTTGGTGGCTTCACAAGCTTGACAAGAACGGCCCTGTTTTTCATGATCGTGGCCATCTCAAACCAGCTATTTACCGCCGCTGCCGCCTACATTACCCAAGATGTCCGCTGGCGTACCACCAACGAACTTCGCGCTGATCTGGCCCAGCATACGATGTCGCTTGATATGGGCTTTCACAATGCCCGCACCGCTGGTGAAATGATTTCCCGCGTTGATGAAGACGTCAACATGCTGTCTAACTTCTTCTCCCAGTTTATTATTCAAATTTTTGGGAACGGCTTGCTAATTATTGGCGTTTTGTTCGTGCTTTTCCGCGAAGATTATCGGATTGGGGCGGGATTTTTATTTTTTGTGGTCATTACTGGTTTAGTCTTAAATTATGTAATCAAACTGGCTGTGCCCTATTGGAAAGAGTTTTTTGCGATGGGTGCCCGCCTGTTTGCATTTATTGAGGAACGCCTCGCTGGAACGGAAGATATTCGCGCAAACGGAGGTGTCGCCTACACGATGCTTGGCCTCTACCAAACCTTAAGACGCCAGTACGAAGTAGAGCAAAAAGCATTTGCGCTGGGGATGCTCACTTGGTCTACAACCCAAGGCTTTTTCCGACTGGGCACGGCGCTTGGCTTAGGATTAGGGGGATGGCTTTTCACTCGGGACATCATTACCATCGGCACCGTCTATTTAGTGGTGAACTATTCGGCCCTGATGCAAGAACCACTGCGCCTGCTGACTCAGCAGCTTCAAGATTTACAGCGGGCAGTAGCAGGCGCCAGCCGCATTCGCGACATGATGTTCACCGAAACGGCCGTTAAAGACAACACCTCTTCTGTCATTCAGCCCCGCTCAGGACCACTCTCTGTTGAATTTTCAAATGTTGACTTTGAGTATGTGGCGGATACCCCTGTGTTGCAAGATGTCAGTTTTGACTTGAAACCGGGCGAGGTGATGGGGCTTCTGGGACGGACTGGCTCTGGTAAAACAACGACAACGCGGTTGATTTTTAGGCTGTACGAACCGCAAAACGGCCGTATTCGGCTGGGCAATCGCCATATCGCCGCCTTTTCACTCCAAGAGCTACGCCGTAAAGTGGGTATGGTCACACAAGAAGTCCAGCTATTCAATGCCACCATTCGTGACAATCTGACCTTTTTCGACCCCAGCATCAGTGATGACCAAATCCTAAGCGCCATGCGTGACCTCGAGCTGATGGATTGGTTTACCAGTTTAGCGGATGGCTTAGAAACCGTTATTGAAACGGGTGGGCGAGGATTATCCGCTGGTGAGGCGCAGCTTTTGGCGTTTACGCGCGTCTTTTTAGACGACCCAGGCTTGATTATCTTGGACGAAGCTTCATCTCGCTTAGACCCCGCCACTGAATTTTTGATTGAACGGGCTGTCGACAAGCTGCTCCAAAACCGAACCGCCATTATTGTGGCCCATCGACTCAAAACGGTGCAGCGCGCCGACCAAATTATGATTTTAGAAAACGGCCGTGTGAAAGAGCACGATCACCGAGAAGTCCTTATTGCCAATCCAGACTCGCATTTTTCACAGCTATTGAAGACGGGGCTGGAAGAGGTATTAGTTTAAAAGAAGTATCAAGTATCAGGTAACGTGACACCTGACGCAATTCCGAAGGAATTCAGATGACTGCAGATGGCGAAGGCCGAGGCCGAATTTCTCAAGCAGATTTTGAACCCCCTCCAATCTCAACTTGGCGGGCAACTTGGCTGCTGATCCGATTTAATCCGGCCCTCTTTTTTACAGATGCATTTGCCTTTATTTTTGTCGGCTTGTTCCCTATCTTTTTAGGCTGGCTAACCGGGCAAATCTTTGATAAATTGCTCAATCAATCGACCCTCACCTTCTCTTTTAGCTCGCTGATCTGGGCACTCATTGTGATTGGGATTGTGGGAACGGCCGTTGAGTACGGCGCCGCCATTCTTGACTTCTTCTTCTCATTCTCATTAACCGTGCTCATGCGAAAAAACATGATGTCCCGCATTTTAGAGCTGCCGGGTGCCCAATCTTTGTTATCAGCCCCGGGTGAAATGATTAGCCGCTTCGCTGGTGATGCCCGCAACGTGCGTGAGTTAGCTATTCAAGGCCTATTTACACTGCAACATTCCATTGTTGTCATTGTCGGTCTTTTTATCATGGGCAGAATTGAACCGCGGGTAACGGCCGTTGTTTTTTTTCCCCTCATCATCTCAATGGTACTCATCAACGTGTTACGCCGACAGATTACCCGCTATCGCGCCGCTGCCCGAGGCGCAGAAGGGGACGTCACCGGCTTTGTAGGTGAAATGTTTGGCGCTGTGCAAGCGATCAAAGTGGCTGGCGCAGAAGATTTCGTCAATCAGCGCTTCCGCCAGATCAACCAAGACCGACACAAGGTGGCTCTGCGCGACAGTCTTTTTACTGAGTTTTTGCAAACGGTCATGCAAAACAGCAACAACATCAGTATCGGCATTATTCTGTTGCTTATCAGCGATTCAATGCTTAGCGGCAACTTTACCATTGGCGACTTTGCTCTATTTGTTGCCATTCTTTTTCAGGTGGCTCGCTCATTAGGTTACTTTGGCAACCTGCTAGCCCTCCACAAACAGGCCTCAGTATCACTCAAACGAATGATCGACGTCCTGCAAGGGGGAAATCCTGCTAGGCTATTTCAAGCGGGCCCCATTTATTTGCGGCGCAATAGCGGCTGGCCAGACGTCCCCTTTATCCGTAAAACGGCTGAACATCGACTTGAAAAATTCGAGGTTCGCGACCTAACGTATATCTACGAAAAAACGGGGCGCGGTGTTGAAGATATCAATCTCACCATCAATCGAGGTGATTTTGTTGTTATCACGGGGCGGATCGGGGCTGGTAAATCAACGCTCCTCCGTGCGGTCTTAGGCTTGCTTCCAGCTGAAGGGCAGTGGCACTGGAACGGCGACCAGATCAACAATCCGGCTGATTTCTTCATCCCACCACGAACAGCCTATACACCACAGGTGCCACGCTTATTTAGCGAAACACTTCAAGAAAACATCTTGCTCGGTATGCCTGCTGAAGAAGTCAATATCCAACAAGCTATCGAAGCGGCCGTTTTAGAAAAAGATGTTTTAGATCTTGAAGATGGGTTGGAAACCATCGTTGGGACTCGGGGCGTCAAGCTGTCCGGTGGGCAGCTCCAAAGAGCTGCTGCTGCCCGCATGGTCGCCCGTCAACCGGAACTTTTTGTCTTTGACGACTTGTCTAGTGCGCTCGATGTGAACACCGAAAAAACACTCTGGGAACGTCTGTTTGCCAGTCAAAAGCCACAGCCTCAGCACGCCGCGCCATCTGGCACGCTGACCCAAGCGGCCCAATACCAAGACCCTAAATGGCACTCGCCAACCTGTCTTGTAGTGTCGCATCGCCGTCCGGCACTCCAACGAGCAGATGTGATCATCGTGCTGAAAAACGGCCGTATTGACGATAGCGGCACCCTTGAAGACTTGCTTGAACGCAACGACGAAATGCAGCGCCTGTGGCAAGGGGATATTGGGGAAGCGGAAAGCTAGAGTTAGGCGATTAAGGACTAGAGATTGGGGATTAACGATATACGATTCACGTCATTACTCAATTACTACCGCCTACTCCATCCTGCCAAAAGTGGGATAGAAATTGCAAGATTATTCTTTTACAATCCTTCACATCTAGCTCGTATCGTCAAAGTTTAAGTGAAACGAAGTTCCTGCTTTGAATAAAACGGCAGCCATAAACTTCGTTTCCTCGAGGTTCCGAAGATTTCATCTAACGGGGTTTTCAATTTAGAAACTTCGGAACACTTATGTGGAGAACAAAAAGTATCTTGAAATAAAATAGCTTCATATAAGTTTTTGTTCTCCTGAAAGTAATTTTCATTGCCCACTTTTATATTTAAGATATTTGTTGAAAATTACTTATGAAGGATTACAGTATGACATTTCAAAAGAAATTATTATTTTGCATTTTTATTATGTTTTCAATCGTAGGTTGCGCTTCCCCAAGTGATGATCGCGTCTTACCAACCTTGGTACCCACTTTAGATACCAGCCGCCCAACTTTACCTCCTGTTGCAGAGGGTGATTTACGGCCGTATCCCGTTGTGACCTACGAAAATCAGCTTTTAGGCATCTCATTTTCGCATCCCGAGAATTGGGCTGTGCGTCAAACAAGTGACGATCAAATACGACTTGTTCCAGACCCGTCAACCGTCAATGAGTTTGCCACCTTTATTAGCCCATCAATCGTCATCCAAAATTTGTCAGTTGAAAATGGTCAGCTAGATGAGAATGTGGACATAGAGGACGCAACGGCCGTTCTTGAATTCCTAATAGATGCCTTCCAGTCTGATTTTGAGACCCTTATGCCCATTTCAGAAGCATCAACCACCAATCATGACGGCGTAGCCATCCAGCTTGAACAAGACCCGCCCCCCTTTATTTCGGAAGACGTCAATCCTGATGAGATAGAATTAAGCCAAGTGACCAATGAAATCACGGTCTTGTTGAATGGAGATCAACTTATTTCTGTAACAAATAGCGCCACAACGGAAGATTTTGAAACACTCCAAACGATTTTTGATGACCTTAAGAACAGTATCGAACTTACTGGCGTTCCTGAAAATCCAACAGAATAATGCCATCTTAACCGGCTATAAAGTCATAGTGTTCAGAATGATGCGTCATACAACTTTTCTTCACACCCAAAACGGCCGTTTACCTTGACATTTTAACGGGCGCACCGTATCGTATGCTTATGTTTAAATGCGTTAACGCCCATTTTGAGAGGCTCCCTCTACCTACCAACCCCGTTGGATACACAGCGGGCACTTGGCGTTTGACACTTTTGGAAGAAACATAAACTCGTAAATTCCCCCATTTTGTGATTGGAACGCCCCGCTGTTGTGAACAGCGGGGCGTTTTTTGTTCCCAGGTTTTTTAATTAAACAGCATATTTTTTGTAATTGAGTCATTGGTATTCAGGCGTATTTACAAACCTTCCTAATTATCGATGATCTAATTACCAACAACCCAACAGGTACCAATCATGAAAATGAGCCAACTTTTTAACCAAACGCGCCGAGAACGGCCGTCTACAACCCAAATCAAAAGTCATCAACTTCTTTTACAAGCAGGCTACATTCGCCAGCATGCCGCAGGGCTATTTAGCTATCTGCACTTTGGTCAAAAAACAGTCCAAAAAATCACTCAAATCATGCGGGAAGAGATAAATCGCATCGGCGGGCAGGAGATCAACATGCCATTTGTCCACCCAGCCTCGCTGTGGCAAGAAACGGGCCGCTGGTATGACATCAACGATGAAATGGGCCGCTTTCAGGACAAAAACGGCCGTGATATGGTGCTCGCCATGACCCACGAAGAACTCGTAACCGACCTTGTCCGCCAAGAAGTGCAATCTCATAAACAGCTCCCTAAGCTTGTTTATCAGCTCCAATCTAAATGGCGGGATGATCCAAGACCAAGAGCAGGGCTTATTCGCGCTCGTGAATTCACCATGTTAGATGGTTACAGCTTTGACAAGGATGATGCAGGACTTGATGATATTTATGACGCTCATCAGGAAGCATATGCCCGTATTTTTGAGCGGGTTGGCCTACCGGTTATCTCCGTCGAGGCAGATGTCGGCATGATGGGTGGCAAACTGGCCCATGAGTTTATGTATCTCACGCCAATTGGAGAAGACACGCTATTGCTTTGTGAGCAATGTGGCTATCAGGCCAATCGACAGGTGGCGACGTTTCAGAAGGATGGGCAACAGGAAACGGCCGTTTATCATTACATTGCGGAGCGAAAAGAGGGTGACACCTTGATTCGTGAGAAAATTACGGCCGTTTTACCGCACACCCACACCATCAACGAAACCAAGCTCAGCAACGTCCTCAAAGCCCAGCGACTTATTCCAAACGATGGAGATGGGTTTAAAAAAGCAATTGTCATCGTTGATGATGGGGTTGTGGATGATAGGTGGCGTGAAGCAGAAACGGCCGTTATTGATATCGCGGCCGCTCAGGCAGGAGATGCGTGTACACACTGTGGGCACAGCTTAAATGCAGTTCGCGGTGTTGAGGTTGGAAATATCTTCAAGCTCGGCACCCGTTACAGCAAGGACATGCAGGCCCAATTTACAACCAGCTTACAAACCCAAGAAGAGATCATCATGGGTTGTTACGGCATCGGTGTCACCCGCTTAATGGCCTGTCTCGCTGAGCATCACCATGATGAGCGCGGTCTTTGTTGGCCAGAAACAGTTGCCCCTTATCAAATTCAAATTGTCGCCTTACGAGGATCAGAAGAGGCTAGCCAGACGCTTTATCAATCCTTCTGCACAATGGGCTACGACGTCGTTTTGGATGACCGAAACAGTCAACCGGGCACCAAGTTCCACGATGCTGATCTTATTGGCATCCCGCTTCGGTTAACCGTGAGCAAACGCACGTTAGCGAATAGTCAAGTTGAATTAAAACAGCGTACCTCAGGAGAGGTCCAACTGATTGATATCGATTCAGTTATCGAAAAAGTTGGGTTTATGTTAGAGGAATAAAAAACGCAGAGGCATGGAAGCAAATCATTATAATTTCTGTGCCTCTGCGTCTGAATGGTTATTCAGATTCGGCCGTGTCGTCAGCAACTTCTTTTTCACCATTGGTGAATTTATCAGCCAATTTTTCAAGCTCAATGCTCATCCACTTTAAGCCTTGCACTATGCCTGAACGGGCTTTGGTACCAACATCACTGGAACCAACCTTATTGGTTACATTAGTCGCTTCGCTTTTAATCCGTTCAGCGGCTGAACTATCTTTTGCGGTTTGGAAAGCTTTGTCAACCTCGTTCACAAAAGATTTCATACCTTCACGAACTTCACTTTCAATCCGTTGACGCTCTTCGCTGTTCCAAGCAGATTGGAGTGTGCTTGCAAATTGACGACCTAAATTTTGTAATTCAGCCACAACGTCAGGGTTCGCATCAGCTTTGGTTGGTTCTTCTTCAACTTCAATCTTCAAACGTTCTTTAATTTCTTCAACTGAGGGGGTTTCATCACTCATGGGTCAACTCCTAATTTTTGTGAATAGGGAATTTTGCTATCTGGTACCTAAATTATAGCAAAATTGATTGTTTATTTTTATATTGGTAAAAAAACGACCCTCAGGTTAGTTATCTCATCAAATAGTACAAGTATTAACAACCCTTTGGGTCTGATTATTCTTAAAAATCTAAAATCCTATACGCAAACATTCAATTGAAGTTGTGCCTCAATTGAATTAGTTCTCAATCCGCCGGAGTGACCATTGATCGAGGAACCAGCCGTTATTGTTCAGCGCATATCGACCGCGAACGCCAACACCAACGCGATACACCCCACCTTGGTCAACAGTAAAGATATGTTGAACGGTGTTCCACTGAGCAAATGCAGGGAAAATCCAACCTGTACCACCATCAGGCGTAATAAACCGAATCTCACCCGCCGCAGGATCGCCGGGCGCTTGTTTTACGCCGCCACTGTAGTTCGCCACCAAGTCGGGGAAAATATTAACTTCAAACACATATGTACCGGCTGCCAGCTCAATATCTTGATAAAGACGGTAACTAATCGCACCGCTCCCCTTAAACATTTTGATGGTGTAAATACCATCTCGAATAAACAGAGCCCGTTCGTCGTTTGGTAATTGGAAATCAGGCAATACGCGTGTTTCTGGTCGCACCCAAATATCCCAAGCTTCACTACCAAATCCGGTTTCTCCCGTGTCCCATTCGTATCCCCAACCGTTTGGAATTTGCAGTTCAGCAATCCCGTTAAGGTTGTACCAGCCGTCCTCAAATGAACCATTTGCTAGGATATTCTGCCCAAATTCAGGGGCGGCAGGTTGGGTCGGCTGGGCGGGTGGCGCGGTTGGTTGAGCCACAACAGGTGCCGGTGTGTTTGTTGGAGGAGCTGGCGTCGGTTCTGGGGTATTGGTGACAGGTACCGGTGTTTCGGTTGGCGCATTTGTTACGGTTGGAACGGCCGTGTTGGTTGCTGGAGGGGGTTCAGTGGGAACGGCCGTTGGTTCTTCAGGCACTACAGTCGATGTTGCAGGTAGCTCCTCAGCCTGCGCCACTTCGCTTGAGGCAACCGTTTCTGCCACAGCCGATTCAATTGCCGCATTCGCTGCCACCGTTTGTGCCACAGCTGCATCCACCGTCTGCGCCACGGCCGCATCATCATTCGTCGCCGCTGGTGGTTCCGAACAGCCCACCACGGCAAAAGCACTCATCAAAATAATTAGCCACGCAACTCTAGTTAATCCCTTCTTCATCCGTCAAATTCGGTCCCAACCCAAAGCAAACAGCAGGTGATGGCACCTCAAACCTCCAATTTTTAATTCTTTACTTCGTAATGTGGACGTGACGGCAATTTTATGCAGATGACCATCACAGTTGAAAATCCTCTTCACCAATTATGTGAAAACCAGAAGTAACTTGAAAAAGAAATATTGAATTCCTGATTTTCATTGAGTAAATTTTACATTTCTGACCCTCTTTAATCCGAGAATTTTTGTAAAATTTACATAAAGCAACTCATCATTTAATTTCAAAAAATTGAAATGTTTTGTGAATGACTTTACAAGCCACAAATTCTATACCGTCCTGCCAAATAAACCAATTTGTTTCGTCACACCCTATTTTGATTAATAATTCCAAAACAACCATTTTCAATGGGAAATATTTAACTACACTTACTGGCTAAATTAATGTCCCAAGCAATCAATCGTGAGCAATCCGACGAACACCCTACGCTTGACCCTAATATGTCACTCAAAGACCACATTGTGGTACAATTTGACACCAATATTTCCAAATAAGGAGCTTTTCCATGGCAGACGTGCAGGCGGTTGCAAAAAAAATCGTGTCCAATGTTGAAAAGGTTATCATCGGCAAACAAGCCGCTGTAGAACTCACCGTTTTAGGTTTACTTGCACAAGGACATATGCTCATTGAAGATGTCCCAGGCGTTGGCAAAACCGTTTTAGCAAAATCCCTCTCAAAATCAGTAGGCTGTAAATTTCAAAGAATTCAGTTCACCCCCGACATGCTGCCCAGTGATGTGACAGGGGTTTCAGTTTTTAACCAAAAAACTTTAGAGTTTGAATTTAGGCCGGGCCCCATTCATGCCCAAATTGTTCTGGTTGATGAAATCAATCGCGCAACCCCCAAAACCCAATCGGCACTTCTTGAAGCAATGGAAGAGAAGCAGGTGACAGTTGATGGTAACAGCTACTCATTAGGGTCACCGTTTATGGTATTGGCAACCCAAAATCCAATTGAGTACGAAGGCACCTTCCCCCTCCCCGAAGCCCAGTTAGACCGCTTTTTGCTCCGCATTCAGCTTGGTTACCCCAATAAGGAACAAGAGATTGAAGTGCTCGAGCGCCAACATCAGGCCCATCCATTGGACTCTATCGAACAGGTTGTATCGGTTGAGGAACTGCAGGCCGCTCAAGACGCTATAAAAGCAATCTATCTTGATAACTTGGTTAAAGAATATATTGTAGACATTGTGCGCCAAACCCGAGAGCATCCTGATGTCTATTTAGGAGCCAGCTCCCGTGGTGCGTTAGCCATTTACCGGCTCTGTCAGGCAAAAGCTGCGGTTGATGGTCGCGACTACGTCTTACCGGATGATGTTAAATCCTTAACCAAACCCGCCTTAGCTCACCGCATTATTGTTGGCCCGGCCGCTCGAATCAAAGATATTGAGCCAGAGGCCATTGTTGGTGACATCTTAGACAAGCTGCCTGTGCCTGGTGCCCAAGTTCGCTAGATAGATTATCATTATCCACTCGCTGGGTGATTGCTAATCACTTTCCGGAAATTGCAATCGATAACTTTAGCTGTTGGTATCGCCCTCCGGAGCTTATACCTTAACTGTTCCGAATTTTCTAAGTCGAAAGCCTTGTTAGATAAACGCTTCGGAACCCCAAAGAAATGAAGTTTGTCGCCAACGTATTATTCAAAGCAGGCACTTCGTTTCACTTAATGCCTAACGTTTTCAATTATGAAAAAACGATTCCAGTTCTTACAGCAACGAAGAACAACCGTTATCTTTTTAACCCTCCTTTCGTTAATTGGTGGACTATTAACCGGGCGCGAACTGCTTTTTAACTTATCTTATCTGCTGGGTCTTTTGCTCATTTTTTCTTTTGCTTGGGCTTGGATAAATATCAGTCGTGTTTACCTTTCACGAGTCACCAGAACGCGGCGAACTCAAGTAGGAAGACCGCTGGAAGAGCGGTTTGCCGTTCGAAATACGGGCATCCTGCCCAAGCTTTGGCTTGAAGTGCGGGATGGGTCTTCTTTGCCTAACCATTTCTCCAGTCAGGTGGTGACTGGGCTGGGGCGCAATAAATCATTCTCATGGCGAGTGAACACGCTTTGCCGCGAAAGAGGGCGCTTCCAACTTGGTCCGATTCAGCTTAAATCGAGCGATCCATTTGGTTTATTCCCCATGCAGCGGGATCTGACACCGACAACCAATGTGGTGATATACCCATTAACCTTTGATATCCACCAGTTTGCCTTACCCATTGGGGTCTTACCCGGTGGCGATGCGCTTCGTCGCCGAACCCACTATGTGACGACCAATGCCTCAGGTGTGCGGGATTATGCACCGGGGGATAGCTTTAGTCGTATCCACTGGCGCAGTACAGCCCGTCGTAATCGCCTCATTGTTAAGGAATTCGAACTTGATCCGCTGGCAGATATCTGGATTGTGCCAGATATGTCAATTTACGATCATGAAAGAATCGCTACCCCGAAATCGATAGGGCTTCTAGCTGATAATATTCCATCATTGATGAAAATTGAAGAGTTTACCCTGCCTGAGTCGACAGAGGAGTATACGGTGACGATTGCGGCATCGCTGGCTCAATACTTTATTCGCCGAGACAGGAATGTGGGTCTATTGGGATACGGGCAATCAAATGAAATTGTTCAACCGGATCGTGGTGAACGCCAGATGAACCGAATTTTAGAAACGCTTTCCGTTTTAAGTGCAAAGGGCGAAGTTCCTATCTCCGATTTATTAAACGCAGAATCGCATCTTTTCCCAAGGGGCACGACGGTCATTGTTGTCACACCAACAACGCGAACTCGCTGGGCCTCATCAGCGCAGCAGCTTGCCCGCCGCGGGCTGCGCCTCGTGACGGTGCTTGTTGATCCTGAATCATTTGGGGGGCGTCGCTCCTCAGCCGCGGTGGCAGATTTGCTTTTAGGCAGCGGTCTTGTTTCTTATGTTGTGAAAAATGGTGATGATTTAACGGCCGTTCTTAGCCAGAAGCAAAAACAAGGTGGGTTTACAGTCGTAAGCTAATGGATCAGGGCAGACGTCAAACTATCTTTATTGCGCTCATTTTTTCAGGGGCCATTTTAGCCTGTGGCGTCTTTGGATGGTTGGGATTTACGTTTTTCTCAACCCAAATAGATACGGCCGTTTTGCCCACCTCTGCCCCCACAGTCACCCCATCTCAGGGGGTTGCCATTACCTCCGTAGCGGCAAACAGTCCGGGAGCCATCGCTGGCTTGCAACCCGGTCAAATTATTCTCGAAGCCAATGGTGTGCCGATCGATGACACCAGCACGCTTCAAACCCTCGTTGCCGAGCTTCCTGCCAGCAGTGAAATCAACCTAATCGTTCTTGTGAATGACGAAAGGCGGCAAACGACAGCCAGACGGGGTGAAGTACCACCATACCTTGGTATTGAAATAGTAAACCGAGATGATTTTGTCTTTGAACTGCTCTCGACCCCAACGCCGGAGCCTCAACCTGACGTTGAGCCAAACGTGGCTACAGGTTTACCAATTGTGGCTGAAGTGGTCACGGGCTCACCCGCGGAGGTAGCCGGGTTGCAGGCTGGCGATGTGATAACGGCCGTTAACGGTCAGGCTATTCTCAATTCGGATGAACTCGTTGCCCAACTGCTCACCTATGCCCCAAACGAAACGATCACCCTCGTATTCCGGCGGGGTGAAGACACCTTAACCCGCTCCGTCACTCTCGGTCCAAATCCTGATGATGCAGAACGGCCGTTTTT
>JBCCFD010000115.1:0-17693 GCA_039029915.1 Chloroflexota bacterium | reverse complement strand
GGTAAAGCGAATGGCGAGGTAGGTATAAAACGCTAAGCCATACACCGCCCCTGCTAATGCCCATAATCTGATTGATTTTCGCCGATATGCCTCGGTGCCGATCCAAAAAACAAGCCCGAGTATAATGGGCAGAAGGATGGTGCGGAAGCCGATGCGGCTTAGGTGGATAGGCCACAGGGTGATCGCCCAAATCCATGCGGCATAAACGGCCGTTTGTCTCCCAAACCAGCTTTTACCTAAGCCATAAATAACTAGTGTGGTGAGAGAGCCGACGATAGCGGCGCTGATGCGAACGGCGAGGGGGGTGCGTCCTAAGATGCTGATGGCAACGGCCGTTAAGTAGATGTAGCCTGGCTCTCGCCCGTTGTTGGCGGTGAAAAAGATGGCGTGTTGACCCTCAAGCACGGCCAGAGCATCAAGCCCGTTAAACGCCTCATCTCGGTACAGCCCCGGTGGCGCATCGCCAAGCTGATAGAACCGGGTCAAAACGGCCGTGAGCAGTGCCAATAATAAAGCCCATCCAGTGTGGGATGGGCCGAAGAAGTCTCGCCAAAGTTTCTGCAAAAGTGCACACCTTTTCCAAAAGCGGAGTATAGCAAATTGGAAACGGCCGTCAATTGATGATTTTTGGCAGACGGCAAAGATAAAGGTGATGGGGTGATAGAGTGATGGAGTGATAGGGTGGTTCATTTTCCGCTCCCTGCTCCCCAATCACTAATTCCCAATTCCCGATGACCCAATCCCCAATCCCCCAACACCTAAGTGCTATTTAAACATGTCCTAAACAATTGCGATGCATGTTATAGTGAAATAGTCGTCACAAGAATAGTATTGGAACAATACATTATGGAACTTACTTCGCACTCGCATCCTGAAAATTTAAATCCTGAAAATTTAAAGAAAGAACGCCCTTTGCTGGTCCCTGAGGGGATATACGGCCGTTTGTTTTACGCATTTTGCGTCATTATTGCCCCGCTGCTTGGCTTTGCAATTAGCTTTGATGGTTCCTCCCTAGGGCCAGATTGGCAATATGAAAAGATACGAGCGTATCCAGAGATTTTGCTCTCTGGCGATATTATCGTCTATTTTTCTCCTTTTATTTTATTCAGCATTGTTTCCTTTGTTTTCCTGTTGATTTCTCCTCAAAAATTTGCAGCCAGATGGTTTGTACGGATGGGAATTTACACAGGCTTTGTTTTAGTCATTCATTACACAATTTTGCTTCTGTTTACCAGAATGTATTTTTTGATTCTAATGATCGGTGTCCCGACGGGCGTCATCATTTTTGGTTTAAAATGGATTTTCCCGCTGGCTGTGCAAAGATGGGGGAAGCGTGATGTCATTCAATGGACCGCCATAGGCGTAGGCATCCTAATTCTGGGTTTTGGGCTGATAACGTTTATTTTGGATACGCTTTATTTGCTGCTGGCACCTTTTGGATGGGCGCTTTTTGGTATTTGGGTGATGGGATTGGCCCTTACTCTGCCAATTGCGGCGCGGGTGTCTTATAGATTGTGGAAACAATATGAATCTCCTTTATACTTACCATATTTGGCCAGATTTAGCGTGGGGGCTTGGCTAGTTGCTTATTTTGGACAATGGCTAAACGCGTGGTTTGAGATGGAGCGAATTTACTACAGCTTGCCGACCGATCCACCTGATTGTTACATCGCTACCGCTGCAGCAAAGGGACATCCGCACATCGTGAAATCAACCCAAATGGGGTCAATGCGCGTGAACCGCCAGCTCCAAACGTTAAAGGTGGCCGAGCTGTTGATGAAAGCAGTTGCGCCTACATGGCATGTGGCTTTGCGGCGACGGTATGATATTTACGGCCGTAAACTGGCCCAAAAAATCACCCATCCCCTCCTGGCTGATCTCGCTTACCTCACCCTCAAACCGGCTGAATGGCTCAGTGGTTGGGTTATTCAGCTAGTTATTCCCAATGCTGATCAGTTGATTGATGGTGCTTACAAAAATACAAAACGGTAAATAATAAATGGTAAACTGTTCACCGTTCACCATTCACTATTTACAATTCACCATTTATCTAATTACTCAATAACCAATAGCTAATCCCCCAATCCTCCGATAAAGCTCAGGACCAGTCTCCCAATCCGTCAATTTTGAAGTAAAATACCGCCATTCAGAAAGGATTTAGGAGAAAAATGAAGCGTCAAACAGCGATAGATTTAACCTTGTCTCTGTTGTTCTCAGCGGCTTTGGTGGTGGTCCTTGTTGAGGTTGGCCTGCGTCAGATGTACAACCTTATCCCTATTGAGGTATGCGCTGCGGATGAACTGATTGGCACTTACACGTGCCGCCCCAACTTTGAGTATGATGATCCGATGGAGGTTGGTTACCATTACAAGCCAGGGCTGCGTATCGAAGGGGAGTGGGACCCAGCCAACCCATACTTAGTTGGCGCAGGAGACATCACCGCGCCAACAGAACGAAATGATTCTTTCTGGTTTGTCTTTGAAACGGACGAGATGGGCTTCCCAAATAGTGAGTATGAGTGGCGAGATGCGTATGATATTGTCGTTTTGGGGGACTCTTTTACTGTGCGAACCGCCCCCAAAACGTGGATCGAACTGCTCAGTGAACAGTCGGGTCAGTCAATTTTGACATTGGGTGCCCAAAGTTGGGGAACGCTGAGCCAAGAGCAGGCGATTAAAAAATGGGGCTTGGATAAAAACCCAGAATGGGTTATTTTGCTCTACTTTGAAGGAAACGATTTGCTGAATGTTCAGCAATATTTAGAGCGAAAGGACAGCGGATTGGATTGGCGAGCCTATGATTATCAAGGAGTGTCGTGGACGCGACGTTTGCTAACACCCCACCTGTGGAACTATTTGCTCAATCGTTCATCAAACGATGTGGTGGCGGATGAGACGGCCGATTACATTTTCCCCATGACCGCCAACAGCAATGTTGGAGATATCGAAACGATTCTTAAATTTCCTCACCTGCTTCCCATTAGTGCAGATTATGAAACGATTGAAAGTTCAGATGAATTTAAGGCGTTGAGTGACTCACTGATTGAGATTGATCAGCTCGTGAAAGCCCAAAACGGCCGTTTTCTCCTCGTTTATGTGCCTAGCAAAGAGCACGTCTTGTGGTCACGCTTTTGGGACCCCGTTGATGTGAACCACATTTTGGAGAAGACGGTGACGGTCACTTTGAGCGATGGGGATAACGGCCGTTTGCAGTTTAACCCACCGATTCTTACGTACGACCAGTTCAACGAGAATCACCTCGCCCAAGAGCAGCTCATGGCCGACTTTGCGGCTGAAAACGGCATCGAGTTCCTCAACCTGACCCCTATTTTTTGGGAAAAAACAATCAACGAAGGCGAGTTTTTCCACTTTGCTGATGTGCATTGGAACCAAGCTGGCAATCAGCTCACTGCTGATACGATATTTGAGTACATTCACGAAGAGTAGATTAGGGCTTACGCATGATTTTTGCAGGAACCCAACTTGAGCCTTAGAATAACCCCCTAATTCTCTCGAAAAACAAGAGGTATTCTGTGAAAAATAAATATCGTGTTCTTGTGGCCCTAGCCGGTTTTGCAGCTTTGTTTCTATTTATTACATCTACCATGACAACTTGGGTCGTCTATAGCGGTGGCACTACCCCCGAAGCGCTGAACTACTTACCGTTGATTATTGCGCCAGAGGGGACGCCCACAGTCACCCCGACTGCAACCCCTACAGCGGCACCCACCGTGATTCCGCCAGGCTCCGTTCCCAACGTGGTTATTGATCAAATTGTTTACGATCCTTCTTCAGGTAATGATTTGGATGGGGAGTATGTGCGGATTTTGAATAATGAGGCTGGGCCTGTTGATTTAACTGATTGGCGTTTAAGTGACGAAGCCAATACAGTTTTTGTGTTTCCAGAGTTTGTCCTTGAGGCAGGGACCACCGTTCGAGTTTGGGTGAAAGAAGGGAGTAACAACGACTCAAACTTATATTGGGGGCGCAATCGGTCCGTTTGGAACAACGCAGGCGACACGGCCGAATTAAAAAACAGCAACAGCGTTCTGGTTGATTTGTGCTCTTATCCCGGTGGGGGAAATAGTAGTAACTGTAACTGATGTTACGCGGAAAAAACCTCTGAGGTTTCTAAACAGAGTGGCAATCAGTGGCGTTTCTTGAAAAACTTCAGAGGTTTCCACCAGTAGTACTGCGTAACTCCAGTGATTAAGCGCTACTGCCAACAACCTCCCTAAACGACGTCAACGTCTGCGCCCATTCATCCTTCTCGGCGGGGTCAAATGGAATGTAGTAGCCAATGCGGTCTAGCAGACCATCGTATCGCTCGACAGCAATGCGGGGTAGCTCTGACCAACTGCCACTGATGGCCATCTCGCTTAGCATTTCATCGGTGATGAGATTAGGCATTTCGTCCCATGCACCCTTGCGCGCCATTTTGCTGAGCGTGTAGGCGGTTTCCTCCCAGCCGTGCAGTTCCACCACAATCCGATAGGCTGGCGTTGACATGTAAAATGAGATTTGCTGTTTGACGAACTGTTCGTAAAAGGAGGCTGGTTTTGACCCATCGGTAGGGACAGCAAAAATCACCGAAGCGAGATTGACATCGCTCCACTGACGCTCCGTTTGCATCAACCCTTTTTCAACACTAGGACGAGCATACTCTTGCAGATATTTGACGGTGTGAAAACTATGAATAAAGCCACCATCACATCGTTTGCCAACAAGCCGAAGCATCAATTCATTGACGGCCGCAATATAGACTGGGGGTTTGCCTGTTTTAAGGGGTGGTGGTGCAAAAAAGGGCGTCATCAAGTTGAGTTTGAAAAATTCCCCTTCATAGTTGAGCGGGGTGCCGTCCTGCCAGTTGTCCCAAATAGCGTGCATCGCCTCGATCGTTTCGCGCATTTTGCGTACTGGCTTCTCCCACTTGGCCCCCAGCCGTCGCTCGTTGTGGGCGCGAACTTGGGTGCCAAGGCCGAGAAGAAAACGGCCGTTTGAAAACGCCGCTAAATTCCAAGCCAACATCGCTAAGATGGCGGGTGATCTTGGGAAAGTGACTGCGATTGCGGTGCCTAGCTGGATGTTTTTGCTATGCTCAGCGGCTAACGTCAGCGATAAAAAAGGGTCACTGTTGGTTTCGGCCGTAAAAAAGCCATCAAACCCGACAGCCTCAGCTTCTTTAACAACCTCCGGAATTTGAGCCATTTGGGGAACAAGGAGTAAAGAGTCAAATTTCATAATGATTTCCTTTGAGTAACAGCCAATTATTGTCAATAAGTATCACACAAATGGTCTGTCTCGCACATCCTCTTTAAAAATCTTTGAGCCTTTATCTCTTTGTGTTAAAAAATCAGTATGACAATTCATATTAGACCGTATCAACCTTCAGATTGGGAGGCCGTGTGTGATGTTCACGATAGGGCACGGCCGTTAGAGATCATCCACTTTATGCCGGTTGACGAGATTCAAGCCTTGGTTGACGTGTATGAAGAGGATGGCTTCTTTGATGGACAGCAGTTTGTGGCTGAGCAGAATGGGAAAGTTGTCGGCTTTGTGTGTGTGGATGCAGAAGAGCTGACTTGGCTTTACGTTGATCCCAATAGCCACCGGCAAGGAATCGGCCGTTTATTGTTTGAGCATGTTAAACCGATCATGGGTGACTATGCACACGTTTTAGCGGTTAATCCTGATGCAATACGGTTTTATGAAAAAATGGGATATCAGCAGTGTGCGGAGTTTCCAGGCTATATTAAAGAATATCCGTGCACCTGTACGCGGCTTGCCATGCCGGGCAGTCCAAGAGCTAATATACCGCCAAAACCGGGTGAAAAATCGCTTCGACTAGCGGGATATGATGAGTCAGATTGGGGAACGGCCGTTCGCGGCCCCGACGGCGTATGGCGCTGGCAAAAGAGCCAATAAAAGAATCCCCACCTCAACCTGCGGCCTGAGCCTGTCGAAGGCTTCATTCGCTGATTACGGAGTCTGGTTCAAAAATAGCTGAGGTGCCAACATACGCGGTCGGCAGGGGTCATAATCTTTGCCAATAATCAGCTGATAATCGAATTTGTAATCCTCTTCATCAGCAAGCTCAATGTCTGACCCTTCCATGTCGAAAATCCAGCTAATGAGCCAATCAAATGAGCCTTTGAAATTAGAGTGGAAGTAGCGTAACTGGGTTTTGCTTGTTTCAGCAGCGCTGCCGCCATCAACGGCCGTAAACCCAAACCAGGCGAGATTGTCTGCCGCCAGTGCCGTTAAATCAGGATTCCCTGAGGCGTTAAGTATCTCAACCGTGATCGGCTCTTGGGCGGCCATGTTGAGGGCTGGGGGTAAGAAGAGGCGGCTAAACTCCTCTTCCATTTTGCGCTCTCCTTCCCAAACGGGAAGCAGCACATTGGCCCCATCTGGGGCCACCCAAGACTCTGTTTTTTGAGCAACATAGAGGTGCTGAACGCCGTTTTCACGAATGGCCGGGGCGATTGAGGCAATTTGTAAAACGCGTCCGATGTCCATGTCGGTAGAGACGTAGGTTTGGTAGGTGCTCCAAAGGGATGGGAAGTCAGACAGCGCGCCGACATCAACCGCTTGGTTTAGCATGGCGCGGATAAGCTGCTGTTGACGGCGGCCGCGGTCAAAGTCGCTCGTCGTTTTACGCGACCGGACGTACCACAAAGCCATATCTCCATCCATCTGATGAACGCCGGGTTCGAGCAAGAATTGCTCCCAGTTGTCTTCGTCTTCAGGGTCAAGCTCAGGTGATTTTAAACGCCAATCCTGCAGTTCACAGCTCACGGCGATTTCGACGGTGTCAAGAATATCGACCGTTTCTTTGAACCCATCAAAATCAACTTGTGCATAAAAGTGGATAGGCACGCCAAAGTTGTATTGGATGGTCTGTTTGAGCAGTTCAGGGCCGCCCCTAGCCATGACTGTATTGATACGCCCCATGCCGTGGAACGGAATGTAAATGTAGAGGTCTCGAGGGAGTGAAAGAATAGAGGCCGTAGGCCCTTCTTTATTGATTGCGGCAATAATAATGGTGTCGGTATTGATACCGCCGTCATTACCCAAAAGCAGCATCGTGGTGGTCTCTTCTGGTACCTCAAATTCGGGAACGGCCGTTGGCACGCCTTCTTCAGGATCAACCACCACCACCACATCGGGTGTATAAAGCGGCTCGCTCGTTGGCGTCGGGGTATAAACGGCCGTTGCCTGCGGCAAATCTTCCGGTTCGTCGGTTGATTTGGGAAGGATTTGTGGTGTTTCAGTGGGAATGATGTCGCTGGTTGGGACGGGAGTGAAGGTGGCTGGGGCGTTAATGAGGGCGTCACTATTGGGCGTTTCATCAGGAGGGGAACCGTTATTTTGAAGCGAAACGGCCGTGTCTCCCCCCGAATTAGGGCTTGGACCACATCCTATTCCTATGATGACAACACAACAAACGATAAAAATAAATGATTGATTCAAATAATTCCAACGCATAACAATAATAAATGATCCTATACTCATCCAGATTCTAGCACGTTCGACAAAATGTGACTTTTATCTATTAGTACTGTGGACGCAGGACTTGGCTTTTTGAGTAGCCTCGTAAGCGTAACTATCTAAGGGGTATTTATTGAGGGATTCCCATAATGTACCCTTCGACAGGATCAGGGTGCATTATGGGGTAAGGCCTTTCATGGTAAAAACCAAAATTTCAGCATTTCTTTTTCAAGATATTTTTAGGTTTTTCATACTTAAGCAAAACGAAGTTCCTGCTTAGAATAAAACAATGGTTAAAAACTTTGTTTCACTTATGAATCATTGTTTACATACGCTTCCATGTATTCTTTAAGGTCATCTATACGAGATCTCATTTCAGACTCAGAGATTTTGGCGGCAAAGCCGTTTGTAATTGGCGCAAAGACCTCAATAGGAATGTTTGTAAGCGAAACGCTTTCCATCAGGCGCTCTTCGAGAATTGGTGTTAAGTCCTCATTATCTGGTTCATACATGATACTGATAAAAACTGTCTGTACCCCGATTCCTACGATGCCTTCTTCCTCACTCCCATAAAATGCGCTTGCATGTTCGCCCACAATGGCTTGCACGTCAAAAATATATTCAAAAGCTGCAAGCCTATCTCCTTTTGGCACAAGTTCTATCATGTCAGGAATCGTTAATCCAAGCAAAGAAGTGAAATCGCGAACATTACGATAGCTATCGTCGATGATGCTTTGGTCAAAGTCAAACCCCTGACTGAGGCCAGCAATGGCGAGCTCCCGACCAATATGCCAGAATAATCTTTCCGCATTTGGTAAGTAAGCATTCAGTTCTACAGGTTCATTTTCAAAGTGCTGATTGATATCAAAAAGCATTTGATTGACACTGTCTGCGATTGCGTTTCCATTTTCATTGTTTCGTAAATTATTTAAAAAATCGACGAAAAACTCTTCAGGTAAGCCTGAATTGTACGCAGCAGAAACGAGTGTATCGAGATACAGTTCCGTTTGCTCAAAATTTTCGGGATCATACAGTGCTTGAACAAGCCGACTGGACATGATTAGTTCGACAACGGACGCTTCTTCTGGTCCTAAATTAGCCTCGGCATAGGTCATAAGTATGGCCTGCACGTCAAAGATATACTGGACGCCAGCTTCAAGATCATCATGTGGCACATTATCATACAGATTAGGTAAGTTAATTTGTAGCTCGGTTGCCAAGAGATTGGCCAATTCTACATTTTCTGCGATCCTATCTTCAGAAAGACCAAAACCTTGACCAAGCGCCGCGAAGGCGAGTGTTTCAGATAGTTTTGATAGAATCCATTGGGGGTTTAGATCTGTGCTGGTTTCACTGCTTACTTCCGTTGAAGTAACGGCCGTTTCCTGCGATAAATCAATCACGCCCGCTTCAATATCCACCAAAATAGCGTTCAGCATTCGGTCAACATTGGCTGAATTTGTTTCTCTATCAATCTTATTCGCAACCCCCTCAACAACTGGTCCATATAAATCTGGTGAAATGCCAGCCAAGATGCTGCCTTCTTCAAAAAGACGTGCAGCGGCATCGATAACAGGATTGTCAACCTCAGGGACATATAAAATATCAATAATTGTGCCGTACAAAAAGATATCAGTAAACCCGGTCGCTTGTGGCCCATAATTGGCACTGGCATAATCATGCAAAATCTCACGCGATTCAAGCAGCGCAATACTAAGGCTAACAAAGTCAAACGGTTCAACCTGATCAAAGTCCGGTAGAGGAATGTCTAATCTTTGAGCTGTTGCCGAGGCTATTTCTGGCATAGCACCATTGTCTGATTCAAGAAAATTTCCTATTAAAATGATGCTAATTGAATCGGCTAAATCAAGGAGGCTTAGTTGAGTATCTGTATCCGTTGGGAGGATCTGTACGGCAAGCGCGGCATCAATAACCGTTTCCTCGGCTGGTCCGGTGACAATGGCCCCCTCAGGTGCATCGCCAAGATGGAAGCTGTTGGCTATTTCTTCCAGAATTGGGGCGTAGCGTTTGGCATTTGATTCATCATAAGAGAAGGTGATGGTGTAAATTTCAACGCCGTCTATAAAAACATATTGTAAAGTCTCCCGCTGCAGAGGGGTGCCATCAGGCAAAACAATCGTTAACTCAAACATTTGTTTCCCGACTGGACCGTATGATAGATTCACAATTTCACTAACTACCTCCGAAGAAACATTAGGGAAATTTTCAAGGATGCCTTTTGTGGTTTCTAGATGAAATTCAAGCGACGTTGGAGATAATCGACGCTCTTTGATGATGTTGACATTGGCTGGACTGCTCATCAATACTGATTCAATGGAGAGATCAAAACTAAGAAATGACGCCCCTGAAAGCAAGAATTGCTGCATCACGTCTGCTGATAACAGTTCAGCGATTTCTGGATTTTCATTCTGTAATGCTTCAGCTGCCCCGACGAGTGTCTCTTCATCGAGAGGCACTTCTCGCCAACTTGCCGGTAAATCAAGATAGAAGCCATTGGCTGGCACGGCGTAAGTAACCCATTCTGGGTCTTGCTCAGCCACAGGCTCCTCAGTGGGCTCCGGCGTGGGAGAGGGTTCTTCTGTGGGTTCTTCAGTTGGTTCAGGTAGTGGCGTTTCGGTTGGTTCAGGAGTTGGCTCAACAACGGCCGTTTCCTCAACAACCACCTCAATTGGCTCAGCTACCGGTTCCGATTGCCCCCCACAGGCAACCAGAAGTAAGGCCAAAAAAATATAAATTGTTTTTCGCATGAGAAATTTCCTTGTAGAGGGCGGGGCGTGGTCGTCTGAGTTGACCACGCCCCTAAGAGAAAGGGTAATGGATGGGTACTTGCCTACCAGCGAGGTTTGTAAAAGTAAGGAATCTTAGGGTCCCCGTCTTTTACAAAAAAAGTGTTAAAAATTAGGATGAAAACCATCTTAAGCAGTAAAAGCGGAATGATGATAGGAATGAATAAGATGCCAATTGTCAAAATGGGATAATAACCGTCACCTATCATCGCAAATTGCAGCGCATTGATAATGCTTGCTGGTGGCAAATCAAAAATTGATAAGATTGCGACGCCCAGCAAAAACAAGATGGCAATGATGCCAAAAAAGATGTTGAGAAAACGCTCAAATTTGTACTCAGTCTGCAGCTGCATGCGAGCCTGCTCCTTGCACAAACCACTCCTGATGGCTTAATTCTGAGAGTGATAAATCAGTGTGATGGTCATAAGCTTGACGAAATGCACTCATCAGGTCATCTCGCTTAAAGCTTACCAGTCGCATTTCCGTCCCATCCGTTTTAGTTAGATAGAACGCATTTTTCTTATAAAGTCCCTTCTGCTCCGGCTTAATCGATTGAATGTCGCGCAGGGAAATTTCAAAATCGAATTTTTGCTTAAAAAGTTTGGCTAAAAGGCCAATAAGCGCCTTTAGCGTCAGGCTGGCTTCATAACGGACGAGGCGTTGGTTCGTTAGATAGCCGGTGCCCTCGGTCACGTTGAGTTTGCCTTTAATGTGATTCAATGTTCCTTCATAAAAAAGGGTTTCACCATCTTGTAATTCAAAATCTGTTCTTGCCATGAGTAAACCTCCAATACAGTGATACGATTTTAAGTAAATCACAAGAGAAATTTGCAAAATGGTACGCTCAATGTGAATTACTTAATTAATTTTCAACAAAATCTTGACTATAAAATTGGGCAATGAAAATCAGTTTCAGGAGAACAAAAACTTTTACAAAGCTGTTTTGTTGCACAGAACTTTTATGTTTTCTAATTATTCAGGTTGTTCAATTTGATGTTCTTCATCTGACCAGCCAAATTGGTTAAGCAGCTCGTTTAGCTGTTGGAGGGTGTTAAAATACTGTCGCTCACCAACGGCCGTTTCCAAACTACCGCGCCATACAGGGTGCGAATCCGTTCCCTGTGTCCAAATAGAGATAATAAAATGAATTCTCTGGGCTTTTTTTGTTGGCATGGCTTTAGAGTATCAATCGAACATCACAGCACTCTCTCTTACAAAAGAGGTTAAGCGATCCTGCCCGACAAAATAGGAGGTTTGGGGGAATAGCGTTGGGATATTTATCCCAATGAGTTAGGTGAGGGAGCTAGGGCTAGCGTGTAATGGGCGGCGTTATGACGAACTGCAGACACTGCCACTTGTAACTTGCCACCTGTTACTTTGCGACCCTAAGCAACCTGCTTAACAGCACCTCGGGTGGTTAGGGAGATGCCCTGCTGCAACAGTTGCTTGCTATCTCTTTCAATGGTGCGTACGGTGACGTTAAGCGCCTGTGCTAGATCGGCATGAGTGGCGATAGCACCCTGAATTTCTGCTTGAGAGACGAGACGCTTTAGGCGATGATGCCTAAGGGCAATTTTGCCATGTTCAGAGAGGAATTTGGCGTCGGCAGTGCCATCATCGAGTGTCCACCAAACAAAAATCTTGTCCCTTTCCGAAAGAGGCTTGCCTTTGGGGGCATCACGTTTAGCCAAAGCGACCTTTTTGAATGCGCTATGCTTTGCCATCGCCTTATAGATATCTTTCTGACAGGAGCCTCGGCTGATGAAGTCCCATCGCAAGGAGACGCTATTAAATCGTTTTGCGCAAAGCAGAATAACTTCATAGGCGATTGAAAGATGACTGATATCTTGGTCGATGAGGTAGTTGACGTAGTGATAGTGAAAGATGCTGGGGGATACAACACCGGGTTTGAATTTTGCGCGCGCTTTTGTAATAAAAGTCATGGCTTCATCTAAACGTCCCGTCAAATAAGCTAATTCGGCCAAGAAGACAAATGAGCGGGTGGTGCTTGAATCGTTTTGTTCGATGCTCTCAAGCATTTGAATGGCGGTTTGGTAGGCGTCTTCATACCGTCCTTCATCAAATCGAAGCATAGCAACGGCCGTTAATCCCTGAATCTTATGCTGACCATTTTCGGCCGTTTCAAGCCATTCTAAAACTTGTTTAGCAATCGCATTAGCCTTTTCAAACTGGCTTGTGATGCTAAATGCTTCGATCGCAATCGACCGATAAATATGCGTATAAAATGCGTCCATTTCCACCATGAACTCTTCCGAGGCGGCTAATAGCTCTTCAGCCAACATGGCTCCTTCCTCAAACTGGCAGGTAAATACCGCGATGTTGGTCGCATTAAACAGTGCGCTGAGAAGCTCATTGACCTGCTGTGATTGCCGATGAAACTCAATTAGCTTGTGCTGCTTGGTTCTTGCCTGTTCCCATTCACCAGTGAGCTGGGCCCAAACTGCTTGGTAAAAGAGAAGCTCGCTGCGCATGGGGGCTAGTTCTGGATATTTATCGATTAATGATTCAGCCCAAACGAGATTGTCTAAGACGCTCTCCAGATCTCGCCGGTAAAGATAGTTTAATGTCAGAATAAAAATCGAGTTGACTAGGAGGTGTGGATGCTGAGGCAGCGCTTTGGCCCATGTAATTGCCTGTTGGGATAGTTCAATTCCTCTTTCAGTGTTCCGAATAAAAGCCCCCAGTAAATAACTCATCTTATTGTAGGTATTGATTTTTTCAATAAGATCCAGATGTTCAGGGGTTAGGGTGATAATTTCATCAAATAACTTTTCTATTGATTCAAGTTTACCTTGGGAAAGAAGCGCATTCGATTTAAGAAGCAGATAGCGGCGCTTGAGATTTGAATCATGCATCGCCGTAACAGAGTCTGCCAGTTGGGAAAAATGTTGATATTCAGATTCTGTCCACAGGGAGCTGTGCTTGAGTTCCAACTGGAGCAATTGAAGGGCCATCGCTAATTTTTCATCAATGTTTGACTGTGCCTCAAGTTTTATTGCTAATGCGCAATACCTGTCTGCACCGGCTTGATCTTCAATTTGGAGAGCAAAAACGGCCGCTTTTTGATAATAGTGGGTTGCTTGTGCCCACGCCTCTGCCTGTTCAAAGTGCCAGGCAATCTTGGCGAGTTGATGATTGGTTTCTGGCAACGCTGCCCCCACCTGCTGATGCCAAAATCTTAGCTCATTTGGTGAAAGATTGTTATAAATGTGAGCCCGAATTAAATCATGCTCAAAAGCCAATCCTTTTGTTGTCTCAATTAAAAATCGCGATTGAATCAGTTTTGTTAGATGAATTGGGTGTTCGACGCACCGCTGCCATACGTTAAAACGAAACTCTCTTCCCAAGACGGCGGCTGCCGACAAAGCGGTGGTCTCTTGTTGTTCAAGCAGCGAGAGTCTGTTTTTCATCGATTGCTCAAAGGCGTCGGAATGGGTTTGGTTGCTTAAAATCAGCTCTTTCAAAAAGAGTGGATTCCCATCGCACCGCTGGACGAGTTCAGTGGCTTTTTCAAGAGAAATTGGGTCGCTAACGTAGCTTGCGAATGTTTGGCATTCGTTTGGGTGTAAGCCATGTAATTTGAGATGAATTGGATTTAGCTCGCGCTCAATCTTGCGGATGGCTTGCCACGCTTGCTTGTTTTGCCGAATCTCTTGTGACCGGAAGCTGAGTAAGAACAGCAACGGCCGTTCCCGGCAGGTGGGCAAAATCTTTGGCAAAATTCCCCATAGCTTATCATCAGCCCAATGTAAATCATCCAGAATGATCAATGTTGGCGTATTTTCAGATAAGGCCCGCAGTAATTTTTGAACTGCAAACTGAATGGGGATTGTTTTGCGCAGTTCGGTAGAAGGGGCTCCAATTTCAAAGGATGGCAAATATGCCTGTAATTTAGGTAGCCACGGGGCCAGCGATTTTTTATTATTTTGGGTTAATTGAGGCGCCACCTTTTCTAACCAGGTGGGGGTTGCCAACTCGTGTATGGCCTGAGGCAAAGGTGCATAGTCTGTTTGCGCTTGATTTTCAGCCTGCTTTCCCCAGCCGATGCGTACGTTTCGCCATTCTGCCGATTTGCTGATTTCAGTTAATAGGCGCGTTTTGCCAATGCCGGGGTCGCCCTCGATAAAAATGACATGGCCGTGATCTTTAAGCCTATCTAGGTGCAACAGAAGCTGCCGACGCTCTTCGTTTCGGCCAATAAAGGGGATGCTTGGTGCGGTTGTCCCTGTTGAACTGCTCTGCTGGCGTTCATTGAGAATCAGGTTATAAAGCTGTTGCGTTTCCGGTAAAGGGGCGACCCCTAATTCTTCATCCAAAAGCTGAGTTAATGTTTCATACTGCTGAATGGCAATCCCAAAACGACCTAATTTAACGCAGAGGTTCATAACGGCCGTATGTGCTAACTCATTCAACGGATCAGCTAACGCCCATTTGTTCGCCATAAGCAGCGCTTTGTTCAACTGCCCCATCTCTTCAAATGAGGCAGCAGTTTGGGAAAGGCAGTTTAGATATTGCTCACGGCGTTCAACCCGGTGCGGTAAAGCCCAGAGGGGGTCATGTCCTTCAAGTAAATCCCCTGTGTAAAGCTGAATGGCCTGTTCTAGCTGGTCGATATTCCCTGATTGCAAAAGGGTTTGGAACTGGACGATGTCGATTTCGATGTTTTGAAGCTGGAGAATGTCGCTGTCTGTTAAGAGAATCCCATCTGGGAGAAGTTTGCGAAGCCGATAGAGGGTGTTGCTCAAAAGCTGTCGGGCGTGCTCTTCGTGGCTGTCTGGCCAAATTGTGCCGGCAATTCGTGAACGTGAGAGTTGAAATTGGGTGGCGGGGCTAAGAGCAAGGAGGGAAATAACGGCCGTGTTTGTGCCATTCAACAGCTTTGTTTCATTATCAATAATGAGTCTGGGTGGACCAAAAAGATTCAGTTTTATAGACATGAACGTACTCTACTTGCAGGGTTTGCCGTTCATCATAGCGGAATCAAGTTTTCAAATAAAGGGGTACAAAAGAATTTTTGGTGAAAAAAGAGAGGGAATTGAGCTAGAGCTAGAGAGTTGCCGGTTATCTCTTCAAATGCCTCTCTCTAGCTCTAGCTGTGACTAGCTTAAATATGAATGGGTGATCCCTCGACACCGTGGGCGGTTTCCATGAGGGCTTCGCTCAGGGTGGGGTGGGCGTGAACGTTGCGGGCGATTTCTTCAGCCGTGAGCTCTTGCTGTTGAGCAAGGGTCAGTTCTGGCAGAAGCTCCGTCACATCTGGTCCAACCATATGAGCGCCTAAAATCTCGCCATATTTCTTATCGGCAATAATCTTAATAAAGCCATCTCGTTCGCCCAGGCCAAGCGCTTTACCGTTGGCAATGAATGGGAACTGGCTGACGTTGAGTTCATAACCAGCCTCTTTGGCTTCGGCCTCAGTGTAGCCAAAGCTAGCCACCTGTGGCACACAGTAGGTAGCTCGGGGCATCATGATGTAATCAAGCGTTTGGGTGTGATGTCCCGCAATTGTCTCAGCTGCCACCATCCCCATTGCTGAGGCAATATGGGCAAGACGATACTCGGTAGCCACATCACCGATCGCATAGATGTTAGGCACGTTGGTGCGCATATTGCCATCGATTTGAATAGCGCCACGTTCACCTAACTGAACGCCAGCCGCTTCTAGGCCAATGTTTTCCACATTAGGGGAGAAGTTGACGGCAACCATTACCTTGTCCGCTTCGATTGTGCTGCCATCGGCTAGTTTGACGTTGACGCCGTCTGCCGTTTTCTCGACTTGGTCAACCCGTGAGTTGGTGAGGATGTTGACTCCGAGCTTTTTATAGGCTTTGGTTAAAACTTTGCTAACCTCAGGTTCTTCACGGGGCAAAATACGATCCATGAGCTCAATAATAGTGATTTCGACGTCATAATTGGCCCACATATAGGCAAATTCAACGCCAATTACGCCACCACCCACAATGACGAGCCGTTTTGGCAGGGTGTCACTCATGATGGCTTCGATATAAGAGATGACCTTATCGCCGTCAAACTCCATTCCTGGCAGTGTTCTCGGTCGCGCGCCCGTGGCAATGATGATGTTTTTGGCGTTGACGGTTGTTTCACCCCCATCGTTGAGGGAAACTTGAATAGAATTGGGGCCTGTCAATTTCCCAGTGCCATCAAACGTATCAATTTTGTTTTTCCTCATCAGCAAGCCAATCCCTTTCACAAGACGAGAGGAAACTTGGCGGCTTCGTTTGAAGGCAACCTCATAATCAACCAGCAAATTATCGAAATTGAAGCCGAACTCTTTGCCACGGTGCTTGAGCGTGTGAATGACTTCGGAATTTTTTAGGAGCGATTTAGATGGAATACAGCCGATATTTAGGCAAACGCCTCCCCAATATTCTCGTTCGATAACTGCGGCTTTTAGTCCTAGTTGTGAGGCGCGGATGGCGGCTACGTAACCACCGGGTCCAGCACCTAATACCACGACATCATACTCGTTTGTCATGTTTACATTTCTCCGTTCGTATATTGATCAGTTTTGAAACTAAGTTTTGACGTAATATTGTTCTTATTCACAATGAATCGATTCATCTATGTGAAAACCAAAAAGGTTCTAGATCAAGAAATGTCGAATTTTCGGTTTTCACTGAGTAAATTTCACAGTTCTAACTTGCCTTATTTCAAGACATTTTGTGAAATTTACATAATGTTATTCATATTTTGAACTGCTTTGACCAGTATTTTCATTCATATTGATGATTCAGAACGATTAGATTATACCTTTAAATACGGCGAATTACAGCTTTGGGACATTACGCACTATAATTATTCTCATGGGATTTCCAGATTGGACACTCATTGGAATGGGCGCATCGATGATTGGTGCTCTATTCATGACGTTGCTGACCTATTTGGCCATGTCGCCACTGACTTTAGCGCGGCTTCGGCTCGCGAACAGCCAGCTACCGCTGAGAGTAAGGGAGTTTGTCGGTTATACGATTGCCTGCTTGCTGTTGGTGGTTGGTTTTTTTTTGGCTGGCGTACCTTTAGGGGCTGAACCAGAAGCAACGGCCGTTACGATCGTTATCACAGCGACCCCACAACCTTTTACACCTACCTCCGAACCGACTGATGAAGATAGTCTTGACTCGTTGCTACAGCTGCAGAGTGAAGAGCCCACGCCCAGCATTAATTCCGAGGATAGTGGCTCGTTTGGCAGTTCTGTTGGCATATCAACGCAAACGCCAGAAGCGGAAGCTGAGGCAACAGCAACAGAGTCGGTTGACCTAACCGAAGAAGATGAAGTAGCGCCTGAAGAGGCCTTTGAAGAAGAGATTGAGTCAGCTACGAATACACCTAGCCCAACGGAAACGGCCGTTTTGCC
>JBCCFD010000114.1:0-17844 GCA_039029915.1 Chloroflexota bacterium | reverse complement strand
TCAGCATAATGTTCGCGAAGCTCATCATAAGCGGGCCCACCACCCACAATACAGAGCCGCACCCCTTCACGGGGAAAAATAGCATCACGAATTTCAAATAACCCTTTTTCTCGCGCCGCTCGTCCAACATAAACAAGTAAAAAATCATCTGGATGGTTGTCGGAAAGCCGTTGACGCACCGCTGGATCGCGATAGCCTCGACTGAAGAAATCTGTATCGATTCCCCGCTTCCACCAGTGCACATTTTTAAAGTTTTGCTCAACAAGCATGTCTCGGACATACGTTGATGGGCCTAGATTAAGGTCCGCTTGATTATGCAAAACGCGAAAGTAGGTCCAAACAAGCGGTGCCGTCAATCCTAAGCCATAATGACGGGCATATTGGACAATATCGGTGTGAAATGAGGCAATAAGCGGCATTTTGCGGCGGCGTGCATAGTAAATGCCATAAGGGCCTAAGAAAGCCGGATTAACTGCGTGAATGATATCAGGCTGAAACTCATCGAGCGCTTTGCGGACATATGGACGGGCAATATTAATCTTTAGCTCAGGATAAAAAGGAAAAGGGGGACCCTTGACACTGACGATTTTAGCCCCTTCATATTCTTTGTGGTCGGTTTCTGGACCAATCAGCAAGACCTCATGCCCCAGTTCATTTAACCGACGAAGCATTAAGCAGACAATGCTTACGATCCCATCGATTTTTGGCAAAAAGACCTCTGTAAAAATAGCAATCTTTAATTTTTGCGAATCTTCGCGCATGCTGTCGTGTTTCCTTTGATGTGAAGAAGCAATAAGTTATTCAGTTTCAACCTTTTTTGCTTCTTGTAAGGTCGGTATAATTCGGCGTCTGGAAGAGCCAAATATTTACAACGGCAGGATTGTACCGAGATGTGTTTCAAATGTCAGCCATTGTGTTGGCATTTGCACAGCACGATTCGTTCCCAACTTTCCCAGAACCTTTTACAGAATGATGCGAATAACATGAAAGAGTAGCCGATTGGCTGTCGTGTTGTTTGCCATAGGGATAACAAAACGGCCGTTTTGTTGTTCAAAAGCCATAGCAGTGGAGGATAAACTGTGAGTCAAAAGGGAAAAATTATAGTTCTTGGTGGAGATGGATTTTGCGGATGGCCTACCTCCCTCCATCTTTCCAACCTTGGATATGATGTCACCATCGTTGATAATCTTTCAAGACGGAAAATTGATGTTGAGTTAGGTTGCAAATCCCTCACGCCAATTACCACCATGGAGCGTAGATTAGATGCTTGGAAAGAAGTTAGCGGCAAAACGATTGATTTTTATGATATCAACGTGGCCGAAGAGTATGCTGAACTGCTCAATCTCATCAAAGACGTCGAGCCAGACGCCATCGTTCACTTTGCTGAACAGCGGGCGGCGCCTTATTCGATGAAATCCCCCAAACATAAAAGATACACCGTCAACAACAATATCAACGGCACCCATAACTTACTGTGCGCCATCGTTGAATCAGAACTCGAAATTCACCTGGTTCATCTTGGCACGATGGGCGTGTACGGTTACGGTACGGCCGGTATGAAAATTCCTGAAGGGTATTTGAATGTATCGGTTGATATTGAAGGGACAAACCACAACATCGAAATTCCTTATCCGCCGCATCCGGGTAGCATTTACCACATGACCAAAACCCAAGATGCGCTTCTCTTTTACTACTACAATAAAAATGATGAAGTGCGCATTACAGATCTACACCAAGGGATCGTTTGGGGTACCAACACCGATGAAACCTTAATGCATGAAGATTTGGTCAACCGCTTTGACTATGAAGGGGATTATGGCACCGTTCTGAATCGGTTCTTGGTTCAGGCGGCAGTCGGACATCCGCTTACCGTGTACGGCACTGGTGGACAAACTCGCGCCTTTATCAATATCCGCGACACCGTCCGCTGCATTGCGCTGGCTGTTGAAAATCCACCTGAGAAAGGTGATCGGGTTAAGATTTTCAACCAAACTACGGAAACACACCGGGTTCGTGATTTAGCCGAACTGGTTGCTAAACTCACGGGCGCTAAAGTTCGTTACTACATTAATCCTCGTAACGAATCATTTGAAAATGAGCTTGTGGTGCGCAACGATAAATTCCTTGAACTTGGTTTAAACCCCATCAAGCTAAGCGAGGGCTTGCTGACAGAAGTCGTTGATGTGGCTGGCAAGTACAAAGATCGCTGTGACATGAGCAAAATCCTAACTGATTCGCGCTGGCGCAAAGATATCCCGTTGGATCATATTGGTACAGGCGTCGTCGAGCTACTTGAAGACGAACGTTTGGAAGCGGCTGGGGATTAAACCAAAACCCAAATAGACGTCCCGCTAGGGCGTCTTTTATAAGAACTCATGATGTGCCAGCGGTGCATCTCTACGAAAGCCCTGTAATTCGTTACGGGGCTTTTTTTGTTACCTTCTTTATATTTGATCGTTTTTGGATCGGTTACAGCGTAGGCTGAAATTGTGTGCATAAATCAGGTATTTTCTGATTTATTGATTTTTATTGTTGTGACTTGAAGTGCTTGCTCAGGTCACCTATCAAGGAAGGTAAAAGTTGAACCGTATTATTGATCTAAGTGATAGATTGGATGACCTTGCGTTTTATTGGAGGTCTGTTTTTCGTCGTTTGGGAGCTGGGGTGGCGTTAACGGCCGTATTTCTGCTCGCTGCCTGCGGTGGGGGAGATGAGACTGTTAACGAGGCGCCAATCACATCCGAAGTGGTCGAAGATGCACCCGCCGAAGAAGCGGCCGAAGAAGCGGTTGAAGAAGTCGCTGAAGAGGTGGTTGAGGAACCCACAGAAGCGCCAGAACCCACCGCAGAACCAGAACCCACTGTTGAACCCACGCCAACTGTTGAACCAACTCCTGAAAAGCCAACCGTCTCATTTGCGTCTGGTGAGTACATTTTCAGCAATGGGAACAAGGTGCGCGATGTGGCTCTTTTTGAAAATGCCGTATGGGCACCCAGCACGGGCGGGCTGGTGCGCTACGATTTAGCCAGCGGTGAATCGCGAAAATATACCACCTTTGACGGCTTGCCCAATATTGGCACTTTTTCAGTAGAGGTTTGCCCGATTGACGGTGTTGAGCGACTGTTGGTTGGCACCCGTGATGGCTTGATTCTCTATGATGCGGCATCAGATAGCTGGGAGTCTGGTGAAGCGATTGGATTTGGTGATGATGATGCCATCCACGAGATGCGCTGTGATGCCGCCAATAATCGCCTTGCCTTGGAGCATGATGATTTAAGCATTCTTGACCTAAGCAGCAAAACATTAACTCATTTTACCGAAGATGATGATGGTTTAGCTTGGTTTGCCGCTGAGCAGGTTATTGTGATTGGCGCCGATATTTGGTGGCCGACTGATTTTAAGGGTGTCTCTCGGGTGAGCTTAGACGGTGCAGTACAAACTTTTACGGAAGAAAGCGGACTCCCTGATGATAATGTTTCTGATGTGGCGCTGGACGCGAACGGCGTTTATTGGATGGGGGCTAGCGATGGCCTACTCCAATGGCAGGACGGCGTGTTTACACTGCTAACCCGTGATTCTCACCCAGACTTGATTGATTTTTTTGGTCCTGACCATGTAGAAACGGCCGTTGATGGGTCCGTTTGGCTGGGCTTCAATTCTGATGTTTGCCAGCTTGACACCGCTACATTGACCTGCACCCAATTATGGGACTTAGAAGACGACTTAGGGTTTGCTGATGGGGCCAGCATTGCTCATCTCGAAGCGACCGCTGATGGCGGCATGCTATTACATACCTTTGATGAAGGGGCTGGCTATTACAACGGCTCAGACTGGACCATCTTTGTTTTAGGTGAGCAAACACCCAGTAACTTCTTTTATGAATTTTTTGAGGCCAGCGATGGCACTATCTGGACCGTTGGTGATGGCACCCACCGCACCGATTTAGAGATGACCTCATATGAACGATTCTCAGATTTCTGGGCAGATGATATTGCTGAAGATGCTGATGGCAACATCTGGCTGGTGAACGGCTCACGGATTGGCACATTTTCAGGCCAACAGCTTGTCATCCTTGATGATGAAGACGGTATCCAACCTTTTTCACATGAGGACATCGCAATTGCTGATGACGGCACAGTTTATGCGGTTGGGTCTTATGGCTACACCATCCTACAGGGCGAAAGTATCGTTAGTGTAGGTGAAGAACAAGGCTGGGATCTTGGCTCACTGCGAGATGTGCTTGTGGTAGACGGCGTCGCTTACGCCGGAACAGCCAACGGCTTGGTCACGCTTGATGGGGAAGCTTGGACGGTGGTTTTGGATGAAACCTTCGTCGAGCTGCCAGATGATAATATCGGGGCACTAAATGTGCTTTCTGATGGGACGCTGTTGCTGGGCACGATTGATGGGCTGGCCATGTTTAAGGATGGGGTGGTAACGGCCGTTCCTGAGGTTCTTGGCTCCGTTCAAGACATCTTTGTGACCGACGACGACCAAATTCACGTCGTAACCATTGATTTTAGCGATGGTGGCTACTATCATTTTGATGGCACAAGCTGGACCTATCGTCCTGACACAGAATTTCCAATGGAAAGCTTGCGCACCGTCATGGTTGACGCGGCTGGCACCGTTTGGATTGGGTTAGGCGATACCGGCTTGGGTGGGGCGATTTATCGCATCGTCCCGTAAGCTCAAAAGCTGTCACGCTCTTGTCACATCGCTTCGATATTATTTGAGGCATAACGATGATGAAAGTGACATTTCTCGATAAATGGGTTGGTTTTTAGAGTTGGGAACGCCGACGAGGAACAAACCGAGTGATTGTAACCTCTCCTGACTTTAAAAACCGCCTCGTTGTTGAGCAGACTGGCGGACACCACAAGGTGGTGTTCGCTATTTTTTTGTTTGGTTGGGGAATAGTATGAAAAGGCCGTTGTTGCCTACCGCGATACCCATCTCACCTTGACACTTCTCTGGCATTGGAGGCCATCTCTTCATACAATTGGTTGAAATCCTAAAAAATGAAGTGATCTATGCCTGACTTAAAGGTAAATAGCCTTGTCCTCTATAAAAAACGCCCCGCCTTGATTAAAGAGATCGGTGCTAAAAAAATAAGCTTAACTACCGAAGATGGGAAAGCCAGTGTGCGTCCCAAAGATGTGCAGCTGTTGCATTTGGGGCCGCTCAATGCCCTTTCGCAGTTGACCTCGCCAACAGGTGATATCGAAACCGCCCGTGAACTGCTTGTCGGGGAGACCACGACGCTTGAGGAGTTTTCCGAGCTGGCTTTTGAAGCGTTTACGCCGCAAACGGCGTGGGCGATTTGGCAGCTTGTAGCTGACGGTTTGTATTTACACGGCACGCCTGATGAGCTGTACATTCGCTCCGAAGATGAAATAGAGGCTTTGCAAAAAGCTCGCGACGCCAAGGCGGCTGAAGCGGCAGCGTGGGATGGCTTTGTGGCGCGGGTGCAAAATAGAGTGGTTGTTGAAGAAGACGGCCGTTTTCTCCAAGACCTCATCCTGTTTGCCAACGGTCAACAAAAACAGAGTAAGCTCCTCAAAGCGTTAAAGCAGTCTGAATTTATAGAGAATGGTCATCGGCTACTGCTCAATTTAGGCTTGTGGGATGAAATGGTTAATCCATACCCCATTCGAGCCGGGGTGGCGGTGAACTCAGCTAAAGTGAGTATTCCTGAGCTGCCTGATGAGGAGCGGCGGGATTTGACGCACTTGGTGTCTCTTGCCATTGATGATGAGGGGAGTAAAGACCCCGATGACGCGATTAGCTGGGACAACGGCCGTATCTGGATTCACATTGCGGACGTGGCTGCTGTTGTGCCACCTGATAGCCCTGCTGATCTTGAAGCGCGTGACCGCGGCGCCAACCTCTATTTGCCGGAGGGCACCATCACCATGCTGCCTGAGGCAGCAACGGCCGTTTTGGGTCTGGGGCTACAAGAAACGTCACCTGCGCTCTCCTTTGGTCTGGTGCTGAATAATGAGGGCGAAATTGAAGAGCTGGAGATTGCTCCCAGCTGGGTCAAAGTCACTCGCACGACCTATGCTGAGGCCGAAACAAGGCTTGACCAATCGCCATACAAAGAGATCAAGGCTGTTACCGATCGGTATGCTGAACGACGCAAAGCATTTGGCGCCATTGAGATTGATTTGCCAGAAGTGCGCATTCGAGTCAAAGACGAGAAGGTTGGGATACGGCCGTTGCCTAATTTAGGTAGCCGAGATTTAGTGCGAGACGCGATGCTCATGACGGGAGAAGCTGCCGCCCGCTTTGCTTTTGAACACCAGATTCCTATTCCTTATACAACCCAGGCTGCACCGGTTGATGAACTGCCCGAACCCACATCGCCTACCAATATGTTTGCGCGACGCAAGATGATGTCTCCGAGCCAGCCGGGAAGTGTGCCAGGGGCGCACCATGGACTAGGGATGGGCCTCTACGCCCAAGCAACCAGCCCGCTCAGACGGTATCTTGATTTAGTGGTGCATCAACAGCTGCGGGCTTATTTACGCAACGAACCGCTGATGGATGAAACGGCCGTTATGCGGCGCGTAGGTGCTGCAGATTTGATTAGCCGAGAAGTGCGCTATGCTGAACGCCAATCTAATAAACATTGGACGCTCGTGTATCTGATGCAAAATCCTGAGTGGCAGGGGGAAGCCATTGTGGTTGAAAAGCGCGGCAAAAGAGACACTGTCCTGATCCCCAACCTTGGGTTCGATGTTCAGATACATGGAGGCGGTCAACGGCCGTTAAACAGCACCGTTTCGTTACAAGTTCGAAGCGTCAATCTTCCCCAGCTTGAGGCGCACTTCCAGCCTGTAACCCAATCTGCCGCCTAAGGATGAAATAATCCTCTTTAGGCGGTTAGGCGTTTTCTATGCCTTAGCTAAAGCGGATGACAATATTTCTCCCTGAACTTAAGGGAAACGAAACCCTTGCTTTGAATAAAACGAAGGCGACAACCTTCGTTTCCTCGAGGTTCCGAAGCTTTTATCTAATACGTTTTTCAATTTAGAAACTTCGGAACACTTAAGCTTTCTGACATACACTTGCCAGCCCCCCTTTAGCCAACTTTTGTAACTTTTATCGTAATTGTCATTTAAGGTTGAATGAAACTTTATTTCATTACGCTATGTGAAAACCAAAAAGTATCCTGAAAAAGAAATGCTGAATTTTGGTTTTCACCAAGTAAATTTCACATGTCTAGTCGGTTTTATCTCATAGTATTTTGTGAAATTTACATAATAGTGCAGCAGTCCCGCATGCACAGTGCAGCAGTCCCGCATATTGTAGAAGAGCAAACACAAAAATCAAGCCAATTGGCGCAATCACCCAGGCTAAATTTGGCATCAACTGTAATGGTACAAATCGAGTGACAATGAAAGAAATCCTTGATGTTTTAGATGAATTGGCTTTAACTGGAGATCTAACCCTTCGCCTGCCCGCTGTTCAAAACGAAGCGGCAAATGAACTGCTCCAAAAATTCAATTTAGTGCTGGATGCTCAGGCTCATATTCGCTCCCGTAATGAAACAATTGTTAATCATGCGCTCGACGGTATCATGACCTTTAAGAAGGAAACATTCGCAGTAGAATGGATGAATCCTGCCGCCCTCAAGATGTTTGGTTATGAAACATCAGTTATCAAGAACTTTTCTGTTTTAAAATTTTTACAGCCTGAGGTTGTAGGCACAGAACAGCAGTTAGCCTCTGCTTTTGAACTTCTTTTAGCCGGCGCCATTGAAGATAACACTGCCTGTGAGTTAATTGGTCTTAAACAAAATGGGCAGGAATTTCCCGTTGAATTGGCAATCAATGAGGTGTGTATTGAGCATGAAGAGCTTTATATTGCGATGGTGCGTAATTTTGGCCAACGGCAGTTAACTGAGCGCGCCCGTCATGAGTCGGAAAGCAAGTACCGTACGTTAGTCAATTCCATGCAGGATGGGGTCTTTATTATGCAAGACGGCCGTTTACCTTTCGTAAACCAGGCAATGGCTGACATGCTGGGCTATACGCTTGCGGAGATGGCAGACCTTCCCTTTTCAGACATTATCGATCCCGAAGAGTTTGATATGGCAATGGAGTATTATGAACGAGCCGCTGCCAAAAATCACGCCCCGAGCAATATCGAAATCAACTTACGTGCCAAAGCAGACGATACCCCAATTATTGTGCATATGAAAACGGTGGTGACCCAATACAAGGGGCAACCTGCCTACATGGGCACCTTCACCAATATTAGCCATCATAAGCACCATGAAAACGAACTGCGACAGGCCAAAGAAGCAGCTGAAGCGGCCAGTCGGTCAAAAAGTGCCTTTTTAGCCAATATGAGCCATGAATTGCGCACGCCGCTTAACGCTATCATCGGCTATAGCGAAATGCTAGAAGAAGATGCGACGGATTTTGGACATGATGAGTTTATTCCTGATCTTCAAAAAATTCAGAAAGCGGGCCGTCATTTACTGGAACTCATCAATGATATTTTAGACCTATCGAAAATCGAGGCGGGTAAGATGGACCTCTTTATGGAGACATTTTCACTGTCTGAGTTGCTAGAAGATGTCGCCTTTACCATTGGGCCACTTGTTGAAAAGAAAGGTAATCAATTGGTGCTAAATGATGACGATTTAGGCACCATGCAGGCCGATAAAACCAAAGTGCGGCAGACGCTTTTTAATTTGCTAAGCAATGCCTCAAAATTCACCAATGATGGCACTATCACTATTCACACCACCCGCGAAAATATGGGCAGTGAAGGGGAGTGGATTCAAATCCAGGTGATTGATACCGGTATTGGTATTGCCCCTGAAAAATTAGAATATCTGTTTGAACCGTTTACCCAAGCTGATGCCTCAACCACTCGAAAATATGGTGGCACGGGTTTAGGTTTAGCCATTAGTCGCCGCTTCTGTAACATGATGGGTGGCGATATTATTGCCGAAAGTGAAGTGGGTAAGGGCTCGACTTTTACCGTTTATTTGCCAGCCCAACCGACAAAACCATCTGTGCAAGAGATTGTGATGGATGAGTTTGATGAAGGTATTCTTTTCACCGGTGAACTCTCACCTCAGGACAAGATGGGAACGGTGCTTGTCATTGACGATGATGCAATTGCGAGAGATTTAATCAAACGTCATCTGATGAGAGAGGGCTTTCGGGTACACACGGCCGTTAATGGGCAAGAGGGTTTACGCATGGCGGCTGAGATCAAACCAGATGCGATTACGCTAGACGTGCTGTTGCCCAGCATGGACGGGTGGACAGTGCTGTCTCGTTTGAAAGAAGATCCTGAATTAGCCAATATTCCCGTTATTATTGTGACGATGGTTGAGCATAAACAGATGGGGTATGCCCTGGGCGCAGCTGATTATTTAATGAAGCCAATTGATAAACAAACATTGGTACAGGTGCTTGAAAGATACCGAATCAGCGCAGCACCTCGTTTTGTCGGAGATCACCACGTGCTAATTGTGGAAGATGATGAGCCAACGCGCGAGCTCATGGAGCGCACATTGGAGAAAGTAGGGTGGCGTGTTACGGCCGTTGAGAACGGCCTCGTTGCTTTGCGTGCTTTAGAGAACGCGATACCCGATCTTATTTTGCTTGATTTAATGATGCCCGAAATGGATGGGTTCCAATTTATTTCTAACCTGCGGAACAATCCAGAATGGAACCACATACCAACGATTGTGATTACAGCTAAAGAGCTTTCGGTTACAGAACAGATGGCTTTGAATGGCAATGTGCAGGATGTTTTGCAAAAAGGCACATTCAATCGAAACAAGCTGTTAGATCAAGTCTCTAATTTATTGGGGCAATATGTCAGAAGAGGGGTGCTACAGGAGGGATAAGCAATGACAAAGATATTGCTAGTTGAGGACAATGAAATGAACAGGGATATGCTGTCACGTCGCTTGCGGCGCAAAGGATATAAGGTTGTCGAGGCGCAAGATGGTCAAGTGGGCGTCAAGATGGCCTCCGCTGAACAGCCCGACCTGATCTTAATGGATATGAGCTTGCCTGTGATTGACGGTTGGGAAGCCACCCGATTGATCAAGGCCAATAAACAAACCAAAAACATCCCCATCATTGCCCAAACGGCTCACGCGATGGCGGATGATAGAGAAAAATGCTTAGAGGCCGGTTGTGATGATTACACAACCAAACCTATTCATATGCCTCAGCTATTAGCCAAAATTGAAGGCTTGTTAAAAACTGTCATAACAGAAACGCAGTCTAATTTGTACTGACAGCACTTAAGTGAAACGAAGTTCCTGTTTTGAATGAAACGCTGGCGATAAACTTCGTTTCCTCGAGGTTCCGAAGCTTTTATTTAACAAGGGATTCAATTTAGAAACTTCGGAACAGATAAGAGGATCGCATGATCACACGTAAACAAATCACACAACCAACACCAAACCACAATTTGTTTGCTTTGGGGGTTTATTAGAGCTTATGAAATCAAATCAAGCTTGTATTCTTGTTGTCGATGACAATGAGATGAATAGAGATTTGATCACTCGACGGCTCCAGCGGCAAGGGTACGAAACGATGTCGGCTGAAAACGGCCGTGTTGCTATCACCTTGCTGGAAAACCATTGCTTTGATCTCATTCTACTCGACATTATGATGCCCGTTATGAACGGGTATGAAGTTTTAGAGCTCGTCAAAAAACATCCTAAATGGCAATACATTCCCATTATTGTTATTTCAGCGGCTGATGATATGCGCAGTGTGGTTAAAGGCATCGAGCTAGGTGCGGAAGATTATTTACCCAAACCGTTTAATCCGATGCTGCTAAAGGCCAGAATACGAGCCAGCCTAGAGAAAAAGCGGCTTTATGATCGAGAGCAAGCCCGCATGGCTGAACTCGCCACGATGCAAACGGTGGATGCGCAGCTGAACGCCACCCTAGACGCGAAGCGAGCTATGGAAATCACGCTCGAATGGGCGATGAGCTACTCGCAGGCTGAAGCCGGTATTTTGGGCGAAATTATTGATGGTCAAATTAATGTGTTAGCAGCACAAGGATACAGTTACGAAACAGCTATTGATAACAATCAGTTTTTATTGCCGGATGAGCTTCCCGCCGTTAAGGAGGCATGCATGTCAGGTAATATGTCGTATGTGCCAGAAACGAACGGTGTAGGCCTGCTGGCCCGAACGCAAAGCCAGCTTGCCATCCCGATTAAACGAGAAAAGCAAATCATGGCCATGCTGCTGCTGGAAAGTAGCACCGCCAAGCGGTGGGATCATGAAACGATGATGTTCCTCCAGCGATTGTGCACGCATGCGGCGATTGCAATTGCCAATGGCAAGCTTTATGAAGTGGTGCAATCGGCTAATAACGCCAAAACAGAGTTTGTGTCGTTTGTGTCTCATGAACTGAAGACACCTATGACAACTATTAAAGGGTACACAGATTTACTGGTAACAGGTAGTTTTGGCGAAGTGAATGAAACGCAAACCTCTTTCTTGAATACGGTGCGTGCCAATGTTGAGCGAATGAGTCGGCTCGTGTCTGACCTTGAGGATGTGTCTCGAATTGAAGCAGGGCATTTGGAATTAGAAACGGATCTGGTTTCTTTGCAGGAATTGATTGATGAAGTAATGCATTCAACCATGACCCAAATTGATGCCAAGGAGCAAACACTTCAGTTAGATATTCCCTCTGATTTGCCCCCTGTTTGGGGCGATCGCACCCGGCTGGTGCAGATATTTACCAATTTGGTAAGTAATGCGTACAAATATACCCCTGAAAATGGTCGCATCACGATTTCAGCCAATGAAACATCTGAGGTCACTGAACAAGATGATGAAATGGCGATGGTTCATGTGTCGGTTTCTGATACGGGGCTTGGAATTCGCGAAGAGGATCAAGAGGGTATTTTTGATAAATTCTTCCGAGCGAGTGATGAGCTGGCGAAGAAGTCACCGGGCACGGGGTTGGGCTTAAATATTACGAAAAATCTTGTGGAAATGCACAACGGCCGTATTTGGTTTGAGAGTGAGTTCCGCAAGGGCACCGTCTTTCACGTGATGATTCCAGCCGTATTAAACGGTCAGAAAACGGCCGGTGTCCAAGAAGCAGAAGCTGTTTCTTAGTGATAAAAGATAAAAACCGCTTTCTTCTCCCCAGCAACCGCATTAAAAAGCAAAGTGCTAAAACAAAAGGGACCAATCACAAAGATTGGCCCCTTCTCTAATTTGTTTTTAGCTTTCCAACCTCATTTATTTATTCAACAAAGGTAAGAAAATTGAATAATCAAAGTCGATTGGCGGCGTCGTGCTGCCGCTGTTGATGACAACATCACCAAATGTGGCGTCAACGTGGTGGGCCACCAACAATAAAGAGCCTTGGCCCGGTTCGCCCATTCGTCCCGGCCCTTCAACATCCCAATCTGCTGGTTCAGATTCAGATTGGAGCCACATTTTAAAGCGGAAGTAAGAGGTTTGGCCAGTTCGTGTTTCAACCTGCATTTTCATCCAGTATGGCTGATTAAACTGAATGGCTGGCTTGGTTGGGTCAAAATCTTGTTGGCGGCCGCTGTGCACAATGAGCTGATATTGACCGTCGGTGCCTTGAGGCCAGGAGTAAAGACCAAATGCGCCGATATTGTCCCAGCCCCAGTTTGGCTGGTCATTAAACTGATCGTAATGATCTTGCCAGTGGGCAATTAGGCCGATGCCCGGGAAATTGCTGGGAGATTGATACGCCCCTGGGTCGGTGTCTAAGCCATGCACGGTGATGGGCACAACGGCCGTATAATCAGTCCACGTGATATCTCCCACGGCAATAATGCGGTCATAATCGATGACGGCAGGGCGCACCCCGTTTGCCGTTAGATTCCAGAGACCATCTACCACTTGTGCTACGTCCTCAATTTTAGAGGCGCTGCTCCAATCAGCGGTGTAGTTCGTAGGCCACGTGTTTTGGTCTGTGAAATTGATGGTTACGGTAGCCGTGGCACTGTTGTCGTTGATATCTACGGCCGTAATGACCAAGCTGTTGGCCCCTTCATTTAGGTTAGCGTGGGGGATATCGATATTAAAATCACCGGGCAGAGCTAAGCGTCGATTATCAGGGCCGATATTGTATGATTGATCTGACCCTCCGTTGAGCGAATAGGTTAGCTTATTGGTATCGAGCCCATCTGGGTCAGAAACATTACCAAAAATGTTGACAAAAGTTTGGGGGTTCCCAATTTGGCCAAATGATTGATTTAGGCCATACCAAACATCAATCGTGGGGGTGTTTACGGCTGAAGCATATGAAGAGCCGCTCACGCCAAACAGGAGGGCCATCAGTGATAAAAGCCCAAGCGTGAAGCTTGATTTTTTAGGGATACGTTCAAGAATAGACATCTTTTCCTCGATATTTGTTATTGGAAAGTGGGACCAACGGCCATTTGCTTCCCAATAAGCACTAAGACCGCCTCAGTGAAGAGGGACGGTGATTGCCGCGTTGCTGTTGATGCGTTTTGTTGACTTCCTGCGTTTCTCCAGGTCAAAACGGTAAAAAATAGGTCTTACATGTGAAATTACGCCCTGCTATTGCGTAACCGCCATCAAGTTGCTTTAGCTGTCCAATGTAGCTATTTTTTTCTAAGTAGCCCTGTTGGCTTATTGTTGGAAACGGCCGTTGACTCAATAATGAGAAAGCACAAATGTAAGCGACTTTCATTAAATTGAAGATGTACTATGTTTTGTTCCACTATCATCCCCACAGTAGGCCGAGACCATGTGAACCGCGCTGTTCAATCCGTTTTGGATCAACAGTTTGACCCACAGCAGTTTGAAATAATCGTGGTTAATGACTCCGGCAAACCGCTGCCTGAACACCCGTGGCAACAAAACCCCCAAGTTATCATCATACATACCCAAAAAAGAGAGCGCTGCATGGCGCGAAATAGCGGTGCTGCTATTGCTAAAGGGCAGTATTTACACTTTCTTGATGATGACGATTGGATGATGCCCAATTTTTTAACGCACTTTCACAAGTTGGCGCAACGCTCAACGGCCGTTTGGCTTTACGGAGCGACTCAATTGGTCGATCGGGATGATCAACCGCTTATCCAGCTGCATCATGGTCTCAAGGGCAACTGTTTTGTTCATGTCATGGCTGGCGAATGGATCCCGCTCCAATCTTCCCTGATCAACGCGGAGACCTTTTTCAAGGTTGGGGGATTCAATCCGCTTATTCCTGGAAGTGAAGATATTGATCTGCTGCGGCGTGTTGCTCTCGTTGGCGACATTGATGCTGTAGACCCTGTCGTGGCTCAACTAGAGATGGGTTTAACTGGCAGCACAACAGATTATGATTGGTCAGCTCTCATGGCGCGCTGGGCGCGTGAGGCGATTTTAAATGAATCGAACGCGTTTAAGCGGCTTCAGGACTCAGCTAATGGTTCGGAGTGGCAGGGCCGTATTTTGCGCCTGTACTTAACATCTATGGTGTGGAATTTAAAGAATCGCAGAGGATTAACGGCCGTTAGTCGTTTCAACTATGCGGGTGCTTCCTTTTTTTACGCTGGCAGCGCGCTGCTATCAGCCAAGCTGTGGCAGGCGGTAAAAAGCCAGTACGAAAGCCCTACCTTTTTAAAAGGGTTTGAGGCCGCCAATATTCCCGTTGGGCGTCGTGAGCTCAACATATAGAGTGTCTTATGAAAAAATCACCAAGAGTAACCATCGGAGTCCCCATTTACAATGGCGAAAAATATATGCGCCAAGCATTTGACTCTATTCTCAATCAAACTTTTACTGATTTTGAAGTCATTATTGCCGATAATGGCTCAACCGATAATACGGTTGCCATTTGTCTGGAGTATGCGGCTCAAGACGACCGAATCATCTTTCATCAAAACGAAACCAACTTAGGGGCGGCTTTTAACTACAACAAAGTGTTCCATTTAGCCCGTGGGGAATATTTCCGCTGGGCGGCCCACGATGATTACAATGAACCAACCGCCCTTGAGCTGATGGTAAAAACGCTCGATGAGAATCCAGAAGCTATTTTGAGCTACCCCAAAACAATTTTGATTGATGAAAATGATGATTTGATTGAGTATCACGAAGATTACTATGACCTTCGCTCCGATAGCGCCTCAAAAAGATTTGCAAAATTCTTTAAATCTTCGGCTTGGTGTCATCCTGTGTTTGGGTTGATTCGGACAGAGGTGCTAGGTCGGACAGGGCTCATTGGCAATTTTGCTTCATCTGACCGAGTGCTTTTAGGTGAGCTGGCCGTGCAGGGCAAATGTTATGAAATCCCCGAGCATCTGGCTTTCCGACGCCTTCATCCTGAAAACTCCACGGAAGCTAATCAAACCGATGAAGCCATGATGAACTGGTATGATCCCATGAAAAAAGCAAAGCTGCTGACACCGCGCGTGGTGCGAATGATTGCCTATGCTAAAGGCATTAATCGAGCCCCCATTAGCTTTGGTGAAAAGATTAAATCTTATGGCGTGCTGTTCCGGTTTTATCTCTCGCTTGATCGGTTAGAAGGGGTTCAAAAAGAGCTAAAACAGTTATTCCGAGCCGTGCCCCGAATTTTTTCAAAAGCGTAGTATTATTATTCAACACAAAATACAAAGAGCGCACTGATTGATTCCAGTGCGCTCTTTTTGTTTTATTTGGTGCGGTTTGTAAATGGGTCGCTTCGACAGGCTGAGTAAGCAATTTAAGTGTTCCGAATTTTCTAAAATGTAAACCTTTTTAGATAAGCGCTTTGGCACACTTGATGGCAGCACCTCTCGTTTATTTTGATTTGATGGCGGTGCGTTTTTCCTCGCGCTTGCGAAGCGCCACCTGCATAATTTTGTCGATTTGCTTCTTAAAGCTGAGCTCATTGGTAATCAGTTGATAGGCATTCTCGACAATCTGTTCTCGTGCATCTTCGTTTTTAAGATAGTGCAGAATCCGCTCTGGTAGCTCTTCAATTGGTGCTGAAACATAATGAACGCCCTCTTTGTACTCTTCACAGTGAGGCAGCAACGGTTCGGAAACGACCAATGAGCGGTTTGGCGCAGCCATAGAGAATCTTGAATAGTTATCGTCGTACCAGGTGCGGGTGATGTTGAGGGTGATTTTAGAGCGGTTGAGGTATTCTGTACGCTCATCCCCAAAAATGAACGGGTTTTCTTCGCCATCAGCAATGTACATGTTGACATTGTGCTTCTTGAGTTCATCACGAACATAGTCGACGAGTTGGCTGCGGCGCATCGAGCCCCGTTTACCTATCCACAAAACGTCAATGTCCCGTTCGAGTGACATTCCTTTGTACCAGCGCTGCGTACCACCCCAAGCAGCCACAACGGTGGGTAGCTTGTTGTTTTGGTTATGTAGCTTGGCGTAAATGGATGAGGAGTCTGAAAAGACATCGAGCCAGCCATTGTTGTAGGCGTAGTAGTAATCACCAACGTATAGGTAGCGGATAAACCTGGTTCGGAGTAATGAGAGCGGGCGCTGTCTGAGAAGCTTGCCCAAAAATGAGCGCTCTGATTCAACAAGCCGTTCGTACTTCGAGCGTAGCTTGCTTAAGAAACGAACCAGTGACCAAGGCATGCGCAGGTCGGGGATGCCTTCGGTGTTCCAATGAATCATAATAGGGCGGTCTTGTGGGGGAACCTGTGAATAAAGCTGAGGGACTTTTAGAAAACGGCCGTATGGCCCAAATGAAAAAATAAAGTCAACATCAGCAATTTGCTTGTGATTTGGATCAATAAATGAAAGCTTGTAGCCTAAATTACGCAGTTCGTCACCGATGACAAGCGCAATACCATCATCTGGTTTCCAACAAACAACTGCTACGCGTAGTGGGTCGCGGACTTCTACCGACATTTTCCCTCGAATAAGATCTTGATACACAATTTTTCTGGCTCTAACACTTACAATACTATTTAGGTCTATTTAGATTGATTTGAATAAATTTTGGAAAAGCTTGATACAAACTCAGGTGGATAAATCCCAAATAAACAGGAAAAGGAAATTTATCAACCTATTCTTTTTTGAAAGCTTTTAATCTCGTTCACCTACTTCAAACCAATATTATTTTGAGAATGAATTTTTGTATATATGAAAATTGTAATGAATGCTGAAACTTTTGGATACTGCAATTTCGCGTTTTGGGTAAACAGAAAGAAGTTTTTAATCTTTTCTTTCCCTTACGCCTTACTGTATTCAATGATCCTTACAATTTTCTTTTCATTCCATACAATTTTCTTTTCATTCCATTACTGGACAATGAGTGTATCTTAAAAAATTGGCAGAAATCATTAAATTTATAGATTCCACAGATGTACGCTTCTTTCATCTGTGGAATCTTTATGGTTATGGATAAGCTATTATTTAGTCACAATAGGTAAGAAGAGCACAAACGGATCGCCCGTAGATGATGACGGATCGACTTCAAAAATCGCTTCGATGGTCATATCCGAATGCAACGTAATCGTTAATGGATTTTGTGTGTTGGTTAAATCGCCACCCCAGCGCGTGAACTTCCAGCCTGCATCAGGCGTGGCCGTTATCGTGATTTGTTGACCGTATTGATACGTGGCAGTTTGCGAAATATCGATATTGCCATCACCCGTGATGGTGGTTGTGACTGTGACTAAAATAGGTGAGAACACGGCCGTTACTTCAGTGTCTGCATTCAGCGTTAGCGTGATGGGATTGTCTGTCGAATCAACGTCACCGCTCCAGTGTGAGAACTGCCAGCCGGTGTCAGGAACGGCCGTTAACGTCACGTCCATACCTTCAACATAAGGTGCATCCACCGATCGCGTCTCTGTGCCATCACCCGATGTATTGGTCG
>JBCCFD010000113.1:0-17859 GCA_039029915.1 Chloroflexota bacterium | reverse complement strand
GGATAATAATTTGGCGTTTCATTTGATTGTCTCCTAGAAATCTTTTTTTGTTGGACTTATCAAGACCGATCAGGTTTTCTGCGAAATAGGCAGGGTTAAAGATGCCAATGCAGATTGGTCTCGGTTTAAATGTTTTGGTCCTAAGTATTTTTTGTGTTTTTTCTGACGGCCGTTTTTGGCAAAAGTGAAACCGTGACGCTGATTATGTACCGTTTGTTTTGCCTGATAGTTGTATAACGATAGGGTTCCAAAAAAGGTTCCCATCAATTTAGATGTCTAAAAAATAGGAAGAAACACGTTAAGTAGGTGAAATTATGTGGCAAGATCAAAAATTTCCAGAAGATCAATTTGAGCGTGTTCATTCGCGAGATGCCGATGTAACGCTTTATCGCCGTGTTGGGCCTAAGACCCAAGCCTCTATTGACCGGCCTGCCGAATTCCATTGCCCGCAGTGTGATGCACCTATTTCGTTTGCACCTGTAGGGGCCTTAACTTGTGACCACTGTGGTTTCTCAGGAGCGATTGAAGGAAACCACAGTGAGAAGGTGGAAAAACGGCCGTTATCCCTCAAAAGCTTGAAAACCATCTCTCACGGCTGGGGGACACCACGACGAACGTTAAATTGCCAACGATGTCAGGCGTCCAGCTCTGTGACTGAATCAACAGTGGCCTATCGCTGCCCTTACTGCTTGTCTAATCAAGTTGTTGAGACCCATGAAGAAAATACCGTTATTAGACCGGAGAAAATCATTCCATTTCAGATTGAGGAAACGGCCGTTCAACGTCATGTCACGAAATGGGCGAAGCAGCGCCAGTATGCCCCCAAAGGGATCGAAAAGGTAAAGATTCGTCATATTCATGCGCTTTATGTGCCGGTTTGGCTTTTCACCTTGAAACTGGAGGCTGACTGGAAAGCAAGCGGGGTAGAGTCATCTGGTGGAGAATCAAAAGTGGTCAGAAAAGAAGGGGTTTTAAAAGAGCATTTAAAAGATGTCGGCGTATCGGCTTCTTCCTATTTGTCCGAATTGCCAGTATCGACCGCAGTTAGTGGATTCCAATCGCAGTTACGGCCGTTTCAACCAGAGTATGTTTTGGGTTATGCGACCTTACTGCCTGACGTTGAGCTTGCCAAAGGCTGGCGTGAGGCAAGGTCCAAGATTCGAAAATATTCAGGTGAAAAAGTCAGCCAGGATATCAATAGAAATGGGTACCATCTTGATAAAATCGATGTTCGCTATCAGGATGAGGCTTGGTCGTTCGCATTAGTCCCCATTTATTTAGCCACTTACCACTTTCAAGGCAAAATCTACCATCTAGCTATCAATGATTACGATGGGGAGGTTGTGGGAAGCCAGCCGCTCAAAGAAAGCTATGCGGTGGTTCAGGTTGGGTATGAATTTGTACCGTGGCTAATTTTTGCCGCTTCCCGACTCGCTTTTTTGTTTGCAAAGAATGACGTCCTCCCGTTTTATCTTTCACCCCTCCTATTTTTACTGTTTATGATGGTGTCATGGCGCAAGTTTGATCAATGGTCGATGCATTATCCTGTACCATTTTGGGTGTTTCGGGTGGCCCGAGTTTTGCTGTTGGCAACGCTTATACCAATCTTTCCCTTTATTGGTCTTGTGATGTTGGCTATTTTAAGAATGCCCATTGAGCCTGAGATTACGTTTCATGTTAAAAGCGTGGTGGGTGGCATTGTGCTGCTGCATCTGTGTGTGCTGCAGGCACTTGAGGTCTCTAAGTCATTTGAAAATATGGGTAAATTTGGGAGGAAAATATGAAAACGGCCGTTTGTGAGCAGTGCAACACCGGTTTTCGAATATCAGGCTCTGTAAGAATTGCAGGGGGGTGCCCGTTTTGCGGTGGCAAGAAGTTTGATACTGACTTGACGCAGTGGATGCGGGTTTTGGCTGATGTTGAAAAGGAACTGATCATCCCATTTTCGGTGGCCGAGAAAACATTGAATAAAAAGCTTCGAGGATTAGCTTGGGAATATCGAATTTTTGATAGGGAGGATATTCGATTAAGTAAAATCAAAAAGCGATTACGGCCGTATTACATCCCCTTCTGGCTGGCTGACATCGATGTTCAGGCCACTTGGTCCGCTGAGTTTGCTTTTCAGTATGATGGTGTGAGTGCTTCCGAGAAGAGAATGGGGCAACGGTGGCTAAGTAAAGAGTTTTTGGTGCCACTTTATCGTTGGGATTCATTTTCAGGCGAATTGACAAAAAGCTTGCACAATTTACCTGCCATTGCTATTGATCATTTGAGATGGGGCAAACTGATTTCCAGAAAACAATCGCGATGCGTGATGCAGAACCTGTTCGGGAGGCTGATTTGCAAGATGTCATCATCTGTACGCCAAACATTTATGATGATCGCACGATTCAGTCGTTTCATTGGCAAGCGTCTCGCGAGGGACAAATAGCTGTGCGGCGGGCGGCGAATGCTCAAAAAACTCGTTACTTTCAATGGAAGCCTACCTTTTCTGAACCCAATTTAACCTAGCTATTACTGCCTGTTTATATGACCTATTTGTATGACAAGGATAATCAAAAACGTTCTGTATTTATAAACGGCCGTAATGGAGAAATAATCAACGAGGCTGAACTTTCGTTAAACGAGGCGAAGTATCAAATGCTTGTGTTTTGGCCTGCTAGATTTTTTCTGTTTTTAGTGCTGTTGGTTATTTTCACTTCATTTTTGGACAACGACACCATTCCACTTCTGCTCGTAAGTCTCTTTTTGTTGACAGTGGGTTGGTTATTCATTGCATCACGACTCTATTCGACCATATGATGCTTTTAAAAAATAAAATTTGTTACACTTGTGGGTATGATCCAACTGTATGATATTTCCCGCACCCTGAACCCTCAAATTGCCGTTTGGCCCGGTGATGCTCCTTTCCAAATTTCCCAGACCTTAAGCATTGCAAAAAATGATTCTGTTAACCTGACCACCATCACCATGAGTGCCCATACTGGTACTCATATTGATGCACCGCGTCACTTTTTAAGCGATGGTGCGCCTGTTGAACAGCTTGATTTGTCAAAATATTGGGGTTTGGCACAGGTCGTGACGGTTTCTAAAGAAAGCGGACCTCTCTTTCCTGATGATTTTGCAGGGGTGGACTTAACCATTGCCCCTCGGTTGCTCGTCCATTCTCGGTCAAGTGCCCGAAACGTGACCCGATTTGATGACAATATTGTGTATCCTTCAACCGTCTTGGCTGATTTCCTCGGGGCGGCAGGTATTGTGCTTTATGGAGCCGACGGCCCCTCGATGGACAAAACGGATGATCCCGAATTACGCGGACACAAGGCGCTTCAGCGGAATGAGATCGCGATTTTGGAGGGCGTTGTTTTGACAGGGGTACCGGATGGTTTGTACGAACTGGTGGCGATGCCCCTAAAGATTGAAGGTGGAGATGGCACGCCGGTTAGAGCTGTCCTTAGAACGCTAGCTGAGACAGAGTGAACCTCTGAAGTTTTTAGTTTCTCAGGGTATTTAGCAATTTGGAATAAACTTCAGAGGTTTTTAATCATTAGGACTTACGCAAATAGCGGTCACTGAGCCTGTCGAAGTGACTTTCTTAACCCTTCGACAGGCTCAGGGTGCGTAAGTCCTGATCATGTTTTTAAATCAATTGCAGACCCCAAAGCGCCAGCATCCCCACCACAACGGTCCAAATGACATTTTGACTAAAATATGCCACAGCGATGGCGATGATTCCCGCAATGAGACGGTCATTGCCAAGAGAGATATCAAGCTGCCCGCCAGGCTGGAACATCTCTGGAAAAATAATGGCCGTAAGCACAGCGACGGGTACAAACCGTAGAGCTTGCTTAAGATTGTTACTAAGTTCAAACCGTTCTAAAAGCAGGACGGGTGAAACACGAATAAAGTAGGTGATCACACCCATGCCGATGATAGTTAGCCAATGGTTCATTGGAGCGCCCATGCAACGGCCGTTTCGGCATGAATTTGTGTTGTATCGAAAAGTGGCACCGTACCGTCCTCCTGATTGACGAGCAGGGTGATTTCAGTGCAGCCAAGAATGATGCCCTCTGCACCCTGCTCGACTAGATCGGCCATAATTTTGCGATAGGCAAGACGAGACGTCTCTTGAATATTGCCTAGGCACAGCTCTTGATAGATGATGTCGTGCACCGTTTGTCGGTCGGCCTCGTTGGGGATGAGGACGTCTAGCCCAAACTGATCAACTAAGCGACCTTTATAAAAATCATGCTCCATGGTGAACTTGGTACCCAGCAGGCCAATTTTTTGAATATTGTCTTTTTGAATCTGTTCAGCCGTGGCGTCAGCGATGTGTAAGAAAGGAATATTGATATGGTCTTGGATGGAAACGGCCGTTTTATGCATCGTGTTGGTACATAAAACCACAAAATCTGCCCCCCCATTTTCCAAATATTGAGCTGCATCCACCATGCGTTGGGTGAGCGTCTCCCAATCACCAGTGTGCTGCAGTTTCTCAATCTCCTCAAAATCGACCGAATACATTAAACTTTGAGCAGAATGTAAGCCGCCGAGCTGTTGCCGCGCTTCTTCGTTGATAATGCGATAATATTCAATAGATGATTCCCAGCTCATACCGCCGATTAAGCCGATTGTTTTCATAATGACCTCTCTATATGATTTTGAAAATTATGCTACTTTAGCCTGTTTTGGCAAGAGACAAATGAATTAAAAATATAAGGACAATAAATGATGAAGAAAGTTCTCCTTTTAATGCTGATGTTTTGGCCGATTTGTTTGGGGTGTGGTGGAGCACCTGTTGCTGAGCCAACACCTGTTGAGAATGAGGCCCAAAGTTTAGAAACGGCCGTTCAAGAAATCTCCTTAGCTGGCCCTATTACCGACCGTAATGCTGAACTGTCTGGCTTAGCTTGGTACGGTGATCATCTCATTTTATTGCCGCAATTCCCAGACTTTTCCAGAGGAACACCAGCCATTTACGCCATTCCAAAAACACAAATTTTGGCCATTTTAGATGGGAATAATAATCAAGCGATAGAACCGATTGCTATTCCGTTTGAGAACAACGGGCTAGGGGATAGCATTCGAGGATTTGAAGGTTATGAAGCGATTGGCTTTTTAGGTGACACCGCTTATGTGACCATTGAAGCCAGCGGTGGGGGGATGAAGGGATTTTTGGCACAGGGGCAAATTGAGCCTGACCTGAGCCAATTCACGATTGTTAACCCCCGCATGACGCAAATTGAACAGCCGGTTATGCTTGGGAATCGGAGCGATGAAGCGCTGTTGATTGTTGATGAAACGGTAGTGACTTTCTATGAAAGCAATGGAGCAGCGGTCAATGAGGCGCCGATAGCCCATCTTTTCGGACCAGATCTCTCTATCGCAGGAACGGTATCCTTTCCCCATATTCCTTTTAGAATTACGGATGTGACTGAGCTTGATGAAAACGGCCGTTTTTGGGCCATCAACTATAATTTCCCTAACGATCGCGCCATCCAAGAAGAAGATAGCTTAATCGCTGAGTATGAAGAAGGGCCAACGCATCTCAATAGCGAGGGAGTAGAACGGCTGGTTGAGTTTCAATACAGCGAAGAGGGGATTACGCGTCTCGATCAACCACCTATTCAGCTGCAACTGCTTGATGAAGATCTGCGCAATTGGGAAGGAATTGTTCGGCTTGATGATCGAGGCTTTTTGCTCGTAACGGACAAGTTTCCTGAAACAATTTTAGCGTTTGTGCCGCTTGGGGAGTAAATTGTTGGGGGGGGGAGATTGGGGACTCAGTATTTCGGTCAACCAAAATCTGATGTGAACTAGCGGTGCTAAATACTGGGGATTAGGGTCAAGGTAGCTTGTAACCGTTAACCAATAACCAGTAACTAGGAATTGATAATTAGGCACGTTGGTGAAGGTTATTAGCATCCTTCCTCATTTTTCCCTGCACCACTGCCCCTTTGCCACTCAATAACCGCGCCACTTTTTCACCGCGCCAACCTATTTAATACGTAGGACCCCCTACTTTTGTACCTATCCTAAAAATATTCTTCATCTTGATTTCATAAGAAGACCAAGTTTTGTCCAATTTAAGTACAAAACGAATTTAGCGCCGTAATACCCAGCATAAGCCCAAAAAATACCCGGGATTTGGCAGACTGATTTATGTAATTGACAAAAATTTTTCTAGAAAAGAGCCAGTGGGAATTTTATCAATTACCAAGTAAACCACAGAATTTTAGACAAGTTCATGTTTTAGTTCTTTCTGTGGTATCTAAAAAAATTAAGTTTTGAAGGAGCATGAAAGATGCTCCAAAAATGGAGAGATAACATGAATTCGTTTGTACGTAAAATAATCGTTCTTTTAGTTTTAAGCCTTGTGCTTTCATTTTCCGCTAGTTCAGCATTTGCCGGTAAGAATCGTCAAAACATTGTTGATACGGCCGTTGCTGCTGGCCAGTTTAATACGCTCGTTGCTGCTTTAGAAGCAACCGGTTTAGATGATGTGCTGCGTGACGAAAGCACCAAATTTACTGTTTTTGCCCCAACGGATGATGCTTTTGCTGCACTGGGTGAAGACACAATTAACGCCCTGCTTGCTGACCCAGATACATTAGCAGACATTTTGCTCTATCACGTCGAAGTAGGCACCGGTTTCAAGTCGGGTCGCTTGCTTGGTAAAGAGTTCTTGCAAATGGGGAATGGCGTTTATGCCAAAATCAATGTTGATAATGGCTCAATCTTTATCAACGAATCAGAAGTTGTTATTGATAATATTTTGACCACCAACGGTATCATTCACGTTATCGATGCAGTCCTGCTTCCACCAGAAAATGTACTGGAAACCGCACGAAATGCTGGTGTATTCAACACATTAGTGGCTGCTTTGGAAGTAACTGGCCTTGACGCTGTCGTTGCTGATGAAAACACCTTCTTCACCGTTTTTGCCCCAACGGATGCCGCTTTTGAAGCTTTGGGCGAAGACACCATCAACGCTTTAATTGCTGACCCTGACGCCTTAGCAAACATCTTACTCTACCACGTTAAAGTCGACCAGTTTTTCGACGAAACTAAACTGTCAAATCGTCGCGCCACCAAAATGGCCACAGGCGACCCAATTTTCATCACCAAAACCGACACAGGTTTAGTAATCAATGACTCTAATATTGTGATTTCGAATATCGTGACCCGCAATGGTTTGATTCACGTCATCGATGCGGTATTGATTCCACCAGCACATTAAGATGCTGAATTTAAGTTCCGAAGTTTAGGATGGTTGATCTTAGCAGACCAAATCGCATCATAGCTTCGGAATTTAATCATTTTTAAAAAGAGCCTGGGCCAAATGCTCAGGCTTTTTTGTTGTTTAGAATTCCCATCACAATGATGTCATGATAACGGCCGTTGCTCCACACGTGGTTTCGTAAAGTGCCTTCAATCTCAAAACCAGAGGCTTCATAAGCACGGATAGCCCGCTGATTGTTCCCAATCACCTGCAGCCACATCCGGTTCATATTCCGATACTCAAACGCATAATTGACGAGCAGCTGAACCGCTTCACGGCCGTATCCCTGACTCCAATGGGTTTTATCCCCGATAGTGATGCCTAATTCGCAGGTGCGGTTCGTTTCATTGAAGTTAAACAGCGCACAAATACCGATAAATAAGCCATTAACCACAATCCCAAAAGATGCCCCATCACGCCCGCCACCTTGAGCATTTTTTGAAAATTCCGCTTCTAATCGCTCAAGCGATTGCGGCATAGGCGGGTCGCCTCCGCCGGCAATTTCAACCTCGAGGTCATTGTTGAAAAGGTGTAAGCGAGGCAAATCTTCCCGTTCAATGGCTCTTAAAAGAACGTTTTCTGCTCTTAGCATAAATTCCTCCAAAATCCTCCGTTACACAAGAAATTTAATATTTATCCAGAGGGTAAGTACTTGAAAACTATGATAACAAAGTGCTAAATCCATTCAACGATTGAATGCTCAACGACAGTTTCATTGTCATTGCCAAAGGTAACTTTGCCTTTTAGCCGTTTGCCTTTCAAAGCATCCGCTAGCCAAAGCTTGGAATCTTGCCACATTTGATCGTACGGGATGTTGTTGAGTGGAAAAAATTCCGGTTTGATTTCGCTACTTTCTTGTGGTGTTCCTTCCCACTGGCGCACAGTGAAAAAATGGACTTGCGCATTCCATTTTGGTTTCGCTGGATAGATATATTCAAAAATGGCAATGGGTTGTAGGGCAGCTTCTTTGAGTGTGATAAATACTTCTTCTTTTACTTCACGAACAGCCGTTTCGGTAAGGCGTTCTCCAGCTTCAACGTGGCCTCCAATGCCAAGAATTTTGCCGGTGCCCATCCCTGTTTTTTTATGGCCTAGTAAGATGTGATTTTCTTTAAGTAGAAAAACTTCAGTTGCTTGAAATAACAAGATAGTTCCTTATGTACTCCGCAGTTTCTAGGTTAAAAACCTTGATAGATAAAAACTTCGGCACCTTGGGGAAACGAAGTTAATCGCCTTCATTTTATTCAAGGCAGGCACTGCGTTTCACTTAATTGCTGGATTGATTTGTTCGCTTTGCGCTCTTTGGTTACGATTATGACATGATCATACGGCCGTTTACGCCAGCAGACCAACAATCAACCCAACAGCTTATTCTCAATGGCTTAAAAGAATATTGGGGTGATCTTAACCCCAGTTTTAACCGTGACCTAAACCAAATTGCTGACAGCTACCAAGACGGCTACTTTCTTATTGCTGAACAAAATGGGGAGATTATTGGCTGTGGCGCTTTTAAACCCGTTGGTGAAGGGAAGGTAGAGATCGTCCGCATGTCTGTTCACCCCAAAATGAGACGTCTTGGCGTGGGTCGCCAACTGTTAGATGCCCTTTTGATAGAGGCGAAAAAAAGAGGGTATGTTTCCATAATTTTAGAAACAACCGCAACGTGGCAGGGTGCGATTGCGTTTTATCAATCTTATGGATTCCGCCCAACACACGTTCTTGATGGCGATCAATACTTTGAATATGCCTTGTCTTGAAAATAATTCACAAAATCCTTTATTTTTAAAAATTTTTGTTTTCACATATTAGGCCATATTTCTTAATCGATTCCGGCTGATTCAACTTCAATAAACTGTCTATCTCTTTAAAATCTAATGGAAATTTGATACACTGGAGCTAAGATTTCGTTATTTTTCCGCACCTACTCACTGAATTTGAAGAAGCTTTTGCACCAATTTTAAGTGTGAGTCATTTTGTCCGGAGGATGCATTTTTATGGTAGTTGTCGTAATGGGTATTTCAGGATCAGGAAAAGCTGTTGTTGGTCCATTACTGGCTGAGGAGATAGGTTGTCACTTCTATAATGGTGATGATTTTCATCCTCAAGAAAATTTAGAAAAAATCAATGAAGGGTTGCCCTTGTCACCGGAAGATCGGGCGCCTTGGATTCAATCGTTACGAAGCCTCATTGAAAGCCATATTCAAATGGAGCGGCAGGCCGTTATTTCTTGCCACTATTTAGACAAACATAATCGTGAAAAGTTGTTAACCCAACTGCAAAGCGTTCAGTTCGTTTACCTAAAGGGGGATTTTCAGACGCTGCTTGATCGCATCCGGGGCCGGAAAAATTTAAAAGCGGAGGCGCTACAAAGGCAGTATGAACTGTTAGAAGACTCTGAAGATATGATTGTGGTCGAAGTTGAAGACGATCCTAAGGATGTGGTCTCCAGTATTTTAAGTCAATTAAGAGAACGCAAAGAAGCCGTTTGACCTTGGTTTCAATGTTTCCTTTTATTTTATCCAACAAGGCATAGGCTGAGCCTTCTTTCTAGTAAACGGCCGTTTCCCCCAATTTTGTGAACACCCCAATTTTCCAATGGTACCAATGCACCGAATCAGATTGCCTGTTTCGGTGTCCGGTGCTGCCTCATGAGCTATCCAACCAAGAATGCCCTAACTGCAAGGGCAAAATGCTCCTTGATTCATTCGGTAAATCACCATTTGAGACGGTTTCAGTGCCTACACCTAAACCGGGTGATATGGGGTTGATGCTTGATAATATTCGCAGCATTTACAATGTGGGAGCTCTGTTTCGTACAGCAAATGGGGCGGCCATCTCATTTTTGTTTTGTTGTGGAATGAGTGCAACGCCTGAGCATCCAAAGGTAGCCAAAACGGCGCTTGGCGCTCAATCGTGGCATCAATGGCAATATCAAACGAATAGTTTGCAAACGGCCGTTTCACTTCAGCAAAATGGTTGGCAGATTTGGGCGATTGAAAAGGCTGACTACTCGGAAGACCTTTTTACATTAAAAAAGAGGACCCATGACCCAATTATTTTGGTCTGTGGAAATGAAAGGGCGGGTGTCGACCCAGCTATATTAAATATTGCCGATAAAGTCGTCTCTCTGCCTATGATGGGGCAGAAAGAATCCCTCAATGTGGCCGTGGCGACTGGCGTTGTGGTGTACACGCTCAAATTTGGACTGCAATCATGACGATTCTGCCTCCAAATGTTTATCAAGGAATTGTTGAAACTCCAGTTGGCAGCGTGCGCTTTGCCCTAACATCAGCCGGGTTGGTGACGGTGAATTTGGGGGGTGAAGAAGCACAATTCTTAGCTGATGTGAAACGACGGACGAAAGCTGACCCCATGACATCTGACGCTAAAACAGCTCACATTAAACAGCAAATTAAGGCGTATTTTCAAGACAATCTTCAAATTTTTGATATGCACATTGATTGGTCGATTATGACCCCTTTCCAATCTCGCGTGCTGAAGCGAGTGGCCTCAATTCCATACGGCCGTTACCTGACTTACAAAGATATTGCTCATGAAATTGGTCAGCCTAAGGCGGCAAGAGCTGTAGGGCGCGCCAATGCCACCAACCCGATTCCACTCATCATTCCCTGTCATCGCGTCCTCGGCTCCGATGGCAAGCTACACGGCTTTGCAGCTCCGGGCGGTATTGAAACGAAAGCGTGGTTGTTAAAGCATGAGGGGAGCTGGTTGTTGTGAGTTTATAAGCTGACGGGGAGAAGCCTTCGACAGGCTCAGGCATCTGGTTGAGTGATGGGGTGAAGCCTTCGACAGGCTCAGGCATCTGGTTGAGGGGTTCGTTTGAGTGATGGGGTGAAGCTTTCGACGGACTAAGGAAAGTTTGATGTGGGGCTAACTGTTTAATCGTTAATCTCAAATCGTTGAACGTCAATTTAAATAAGCCCTAATTCTTTGCCGTAAACCACCGCTTGGGTTCTGTCGCGAACGTTCATTTTTTGTAAGATGCCGCTGACGTAGTTTTTAACGGTGCCTTCTGCTAGATGCAGTTTTCTGGCGATCATTGGGTTACTAAACCCACCGGCCATCAAATTGAGGATTTCAAGTTCCCGGCTGGACAATGGTTCGGGGAGCGGCTGCGGCGCAACGGCCGTTTCTGTGTTCAGATTAGCAAATCTTTGCATGACTTTTTGAGCAATTTCAGGCCCAATTAGTGCACCGCCAGCTGCGATTGTGCGAATGGCGTTGGCTAGCTCTTCACCGGACAAATCTTTGAGTAAGTAGCCCATCGCTCCCGCCCGTATGCCCTCAAAAACATACTCATCTTCATCAAAGGTAGTTAAGATTAAAATCTTGGCGTGAGGCCAATCGGACTTGATTTTTTTTGTGGCTTGCACCCCATCCAATAAAGGCATGCGAATATCCATTAATACAACATCAGGATTAGCGTGGGGAAAGGTTTCAACGGCCAGGTGCCCATTTTCCACTTCAGCACAAACCTCAAAATCGGCTTCTAGCTCAAGAAGCGTACGAATACCATCCCGCATCAGGCGCTGGTCATCTACAAGCATCACCTGAATTTTCTTATCCATAATCGACCTCTTGAAGAGGCAGGCGAACGGTTAATTTTGTCCCTGTTGGCTCGATGGCTTGAATATTGAATTCTCCCCCGAGCTGAGAGGCGCGCTCTTCTAGCCCGCGCAGACCAAAACGACCGTCTTCGATTTCTCCATGAAAGCCGAGGCCGTCATCTTTGGTCATAATTTGGATGTGCCCATTGATACGCTCGATGTGTACCCAAGCATTGTCGGCTTGGGCATGGCGTTGAATATTGGTGAGTGATTCTTGGACGGTTCGGTAAATGGTTGTGTAATGGGTAGAGGGGAGTGGGGGCAGGTCAGATTCAATCGAAAGGTGAGTTGGTAGCCCCGTTGCGCTTTGAAACGTGTGAATCAGCTGGGAAACGGCCGTTTTTAAATCGGCCGTTTCCGGTAGGTGATCCGGCTGGCTTCTGAGCGATGTGAGCGTCTTTCTTAATTCTGCTAGTGCATCTTTTATCTGTGTACGCATATTATCCACAATAAGAGCGGCTCGGTCTGGTTCCGTAGGAATGAGCCGTTTTGCTCCCTCAAGCTGAACGATCGCCACCGTTAGGCGATGACCCAGTGAGTCGTGCATTTCGCGAGCAAGGCGATTCCGTTCTTCGGAAACGGCCAACTGTTCAGCCTGCTTGGTATATTGCTGCAGCTTTGCATGCGTTTCTTGAAGTTCTAAAAGTAGCCTCTGACTTTCCTCGCGTCGCTGCACTGATCGCCGGAGTGTGGCGCCAAAGCCTGCAAAACCTAAATAGCCGCCAGCAGAAAGACCGATGCTGCCAAAATTAATTTGCCCCTGAATGAGATATTCACCGGCCGCGGCGAGGGCAACATAGCCAAAAACCCATAAAAAGCCGTGTATCGGTGGTAAAAACAAGGGCGCTTGTGATGTAAGCGGCAAGAACAAAACACCAATAACAATCATAAAATCTGGATGTAGTCCAATTAAGAGCATTAAAATAATCGCTTCAATGAGAAGATAAAGGTGTGTGTACAGTGGGGCAAGGTCAAATAAATAAACAGAGCTTCCAAAAATAATGCCAAACAAAACCAGCAAAACGGCCGTTAAAAATAAATTACCGTCAGTAGAAAATCGGAAAATAACAAGTCCTACTGTGAGTAAGGTGACGTAGCCAGCTAAATAAATAAGCAAATATTCTTTGAAAAGCTCAACGTATTTTGACCGCATGATGTTTATTATACTGGGGATTCGGGAGTGGAGGCTAGGGGCTGGGGGTTATGGTTCTTATCCAATAAGCCGTATTCAGTCACCCAATTAACCAATCCCCAATTACCGAATTGCCCAATCTCTCAATTCCTTAAGTGTTCCGAAGTTTCTAAATTGAAAACCCCTTTAGATGAAAGCTTCGGAACCTCGAGGAAACGAAGTTTATCTACATCGTTTTATTCTAAGCAGGAACTTCGTTTCACTTAATTGCCGCTAACTTGAACAGCAGCCTTATTCCGCCCAACGGCCGTTTTTACACCCATATACAGCAAAAATCCAACGGGACCTAGCATCAATGTAAAAAAGAGAATAGGCGCCATAATAAACGGCGATATGTCATATTTAAGACCATCAAGATAAGCCCACCTGCCCACAAACAGGTCAAACGCCAAGAAATGAACCCATCCAACCGTGGCGCCTGAGGGGGTGCCTAATAGCGCTGCAATGCCGTCAAGGGAGGGGTTGATAACTTCGGTAAATACGGCCGTAAATTCCGGCACCACTAAAATGAAATAAAGTAAAGCCGCTGGTGCAATAACCCAAGCCGACTTCATAATTCGCTGAGTCCAACGAAATCGTGGGGTGAAAATCATCAAGGCCCAAAAAGGCATCACTAATAAGCTACTTAAAGAAAAGATAGTCTCCATTTTATATCTCCTAACGGCTTCCCTAATTTTTAGGCGTAAACTTTGCTTTGATAATCATGTTGAACAATTTGCCGAATGCCGTCTTGGTACGATGTCGGTTCAAAATTAAATCTGTTATCAAACTTACTGCTGTCGAAAATATAGTCCCGATCATATTGATACATCATCTCAACGGTCTCTCTCATAGCTGGTGCAAAGAATCCAATAAACTGCATCATGAATTTTGAAACAACCCGATACTTTGGCTCGACACCCATTTCTTGGGCAATCGCTTCAATCCATTCCTGCCCTGTTAAGGGATTCGTGGCGGTTGGTAAATGCCAAACCTGATTGTAGGCATCTGGTGTATTTCCCAGCATTGCTGTCGCCTTAGCAGCATCCGGTATGAACGTAAAAGAATGCTTATGGGCTGCTGAACTTAACCAGGTTGCTTTTTTAGACCGACCCAAATTTTTGAAAACAGTTTCAGTGAGCATACTGTTATTTTGAATGGCCGGGCCATAAAAATCTGCCGAACGAGCAATCAGCGCCTTTAAACCCCCGTTTTCAACTTCATCTAGAATCATTTTTGCCAGTTGGGCCCTAACGGCTCCTTTTTTGCTCACAGGATTAATGGCGGCTTGTTCCGTCATATGTCCTAGATGATTGGGATCATACATGTAAATATTGTCGAAAAAAACTAGCTTGGCTTGATGAGATTTGCACGCTTCAATCACGTTTTTCATGATTTGAGGCCACTCCGTTTGCCATCTATTGGTGTTGTAAGGAATGCCAACCGTGAGATAAACCACTTCTGAGCCATCTACTGCTCTGCTCGTCTCTTCCATATTTGTAAGATCGGCACTAAAGAGCTGGTCGGTGCTGTTTACCTTCTGTGGGGTTCGACTCACTAACCGTATTTCTTTACCGTACTGGGTGAGTGCTTTGGCAAGCTCAATACTTAAGGGACCACCTGCGCCTAAAATTGTTTGCATTAGATATTTACTCCTAACTTGTTTGATTGGTCAGTTGATTTGTGGCGAATACGGCCGTTGTGCTAATAACCATTGTGCCAAATAGAATGCCAAAGGCGGCCAAGGTTAAGCTATCCGGCGCGATCACGGGCTGACCCCGTAGGGCTTGCCAAAGTAGAATGAGCGTTACCCCCAAATAACCGAGTCCACCTATCCATACAAGGGTAGTACGTCGTCTTTCTGAAAGGGTGGTTTTAAAGAGATGGTTCACCACGATACCTAAGATGGGGATAATTTGCAGGGCGTGCATGCCAATGAAGTGGGGGACCCGAATGTCACCACCCTCGACGCTCCAATTCGTTAAGGGTAGCCCTGGACCGCCATCTTCAACGCCTACGCTGTGGGCACCAATAAACTGGACCGGTTCACCTGCTTCAAGTGCTGCTAATTGGGTCGGAGTTGGCCCAGCCGTCATTAAAAAACCTAAGCCAGAGCCAACGGCCGTTACAATAAGCCCTAGACGCAACGACCAAGCAAACGGTTTGTCATCCATCTTTTGCCTGAGCAAAATGTATCCAGCCACTACATTCATGACCCAAATGACAATGACGAAGTTCGCCATCAAACCGAATAAAGTGGCGTCAAACGGGGTTGTTAAATTGAAATGACTTCGTACACCTCTTGCTGCTTGAATGAAGATCGCGACATATTCCACAAGAAAACCAACCGTGGTCGCAATGGCTATCACATTCACAAGTCGTCGTCGGCCCTTGATGTAACCAAGCATCCAAATCATGGTGGCTGAATAAAGCGTGATGGAAATGGCAAACTTCATCGGTTTAATCCAAACGGGAGCGCCTGTTACCACGCGTGAATCAACAATATTTAAAAAGATTGTCAATAAGAAGAGAATAACCGAACCGACCGTTAGCCAGCTTAGCCAGCGGCTGGTTTGCAATGATTTTCGCCATATCGTTGGTAAACTGTCTCCGTATTGAGGGCCTATAGTCAAATTGCTCATGAATATCCTCCAGTTGCATAGATTCAAAAAAATATAAGAATTTATGGTTGAAGGATATGATAGATATAGTCATTTAGGAGAGTGCCAGTCGTCATATGACTGGTCACATGGTCTTGTTGAGGATAAAAAATAGAAGGGTGAAAAGTGAAAATGTTTGACCCATTCACTTTTCACTCGATACTAATTTCTAATTACTGCTTACTTGGCACGGTTACCAGTTGTTATTTATGAACCTCTTGGCCTTCCGGCACCGCATCAAATACGACACCTTCTTTTTTATCATTCAAATCGATAATTAAGCGCACCGAGCGATCGTATGTGAAGTAGTTCCAAACCCAGTTGGTAAAAACTTGGGCTCGGTTGCGGAAACCTAAGAGGGTGAGGAGATGGAGACCCAGCCAAGCCAACCAAGCTAGGAAGCCTGTTAGCTGGATTTTGTTGTAGAGCCACGCCACTGCCCGACGCCGTCCAATGGTGGCCATCATGCCGCGGTCATGGTACTCGAATGATTTGACTGGTTTGTCATTGATTTTTGCCAAGATATTGTTGGCCGCTAGAACGCCCTGTTGCTGAGCAACAGGAATAACCATTGGGTAAGGGTCACCGTTTGGATCTTCAAGATAGGTCATATCACCGACGGCGAATATATCGTTGAGGTTAAGCACTTCAGTTGTGTGGCTGATGGGTAAACGGCCGTGTTTGCCCAATGAGACACCCAGCATATTGGCTAACGGGGAGCCCTTTACACCAGTCGCCCAAATCAACGTATAGGTCGGAATCATCGTGCCGTCGATTAGCGTCACAAAATCATGACGAACATCAGAGATGGACGTACCGAATCGAACCTCAACCCCTAAGGATTCTAGCTGCTTCCTTGTCGACTGACGCAACTTATCGGGGTAGGGTGCCAGAAGCTCATGGCCAAGTTCTAGCAGGATCACTTTTGCAGAAAGCGAGTGGTGATGAAACTCCTTTCTTAGTACATGGTTATAGAGCTCATATACCGCACCAGCCGTTTCAATGCCCGTCGGTCCCCCTCCAACAACCACGATGGTTGTTAACGCTTGACGCTGGGCTTCATCTGTTTCCCAAGTTGCTTGTTCAAAGCGGGATAGAATATGATTTCGGATAGCGAGTGAATCTTCTAGCGTTCGTAACTCAAGAGCATACTGTTTGAACTGATCGTTGCCATAATAGGTTGGCGTACTGCCCGTGGCTAGAATCAGGTAATCATACGATTCAGTTTTTTCTTGCAAATCAGTTTTGATATTAATCGTTTTGGTTCTGGGATCAATATTTGTGACTTCACCCATAAGGGTTTTAATATTTTTACTTTTTTGAAAGATTGAGCGCACCGGATAGGCAATCTCACTGGGATCAAGCGCACTTGTGGCCACCTGGTAAAGTAGGGGGGTGAAGGTATGAAAGTTGTTTTTATCAATGAGAAGAACATCAACCGGTTTATTGACAAAAGTTCTGGCGGCAAAGAGACCGCCAAAGCCTGCGCCAATGATAATTATTTTTGGTCTGCGTGAATTCATCTCAAACTCCTTTGTGAAATAATTCACATGTGAAAATTTTCACATACTATAAAAAATTTCATAAAAAAAATCAAGCCCTTTTTTCATTTATGTGAAAATCAAGACGTATGTTTGTTTCAGTTTACCCAACTAGATTTTAAAGCATAGAGTCACTTTGTTAAGTGCTCCGTAGTTTCTAATTTGAAAACCGTGTTGGATAAAAGCTTCGGAACCTCGAGGAAACGAAGTTTAAAGCTGGCGTTTTATTCAAAACAGGAACTTCGTTTCACTTAAACTCTTCAACGTCTTGCGGGTGCGATAAAAAGTTGTGTAAGGGGAGAAAAGGTGCTCGTACGTAAGGGTGGGATGGCACGGACACCATCTTGAATAGATGAAGAGGTGCGAAACCGGGCCATCTCACCCATGCGCAGGCCTTGTTCGGATCGGATAAGGAGTGGGGTTTGGAGTCGGTGGACTGGGAGTGGGGATTGGAGTCGGCTTGTCCGTCGGGCCATTTGTTTCTTCGTTGGTTCGGGTCGCAAAGTTGCTGTCGAGGATGTGGCTGAGTAGATTGGCTTGCAGCTGGCGACGCTTTTTCTTCTTGTCGTCGTCGAAG
>JBCCFD010000112.1:0-17868 GCA_039029915.1 Chloroflexota bacterium | reverse complement strand
TTTGCCCCGAAATTTAAGCGCTTATCAAGCTTACTTAGAACAAACAACCTTTCCTTATGTGGTAATTGACCCTGACAATTCAAAAACTGACCATTCGCATATTCAATCATTAAATTGGCAAGGTGCGTTTGAGGCAACGAAGCACCTCTGCATATTGGGGCATCGCCGCATTGCCTTTATCAAAGGTCGCTCGGATGTGGCTAGTGCTTTTGAGCGATTTGAAGCTTTTCAAGTATCTTTGTCTGAAGCACAGGTGCCGTTTGACAATAATCTGGTTTTTGATGGAGATTTTACGAAAGAAAAAGGATATGAAGTTGGGGAGCTGCTATTTACAATGAACGATCCTCCAACGGCCGTATTTTGCGCTAACGATGAAATGGCCCTTGGGGTGATGGATGCCGCCCTTGATAGGGAATTAAGCATTCCAGATGATATATCAATTATTGGATTTGATGATATTCCGCAGGCTCGGTACGTGCGGCCACAGCTCACAACCGTTAAGCAAGATATGCACCAGATGGGTCGACTGGCTATTCAGCTACTCATTGACCATATTGAGAATGGGGTAGATGAGCCAAAGCAATTAAAATTAGAGACTCAACTAATCATGAGAGGCAGCACGGCCCCACCAAAATAAACAGCCAAAGCAGGTGAGCCGTTGTATCGCGATAAGGACTGCAATTATGAAAGCCGTTTTTTATACTGAATTTGAAAAGCCGCCGGTTATTGAAAGCTTACCAGACCCTCAACCCACGGATGATGGGGTTGTGGTTGAAGTGATGGCAACCGGCGTTTGCCGTAGTGATTGGCACGGCTGGATGGGACATGATTCTGACGTTACCTTGCCGCACGTGCCCGGGCACGAACTGGCTGGCGTTGTGGTTGAGACAGGAACGGCCGTTTCACTCTGGCAGAAAGGGGACCGAATCACGGTGCCGTTTGTAGGGGGGTGTGGCTCATGTGCTGAGTGCGCGTCTGGCAATCATCAAGTTTGCCCATCCCAGTTCCAACCGGGCTTTACCCACTGGGGGTCTTTTGCCGAATATGTGGCCATTAATTATGCCGACACCAATTTAGTGGCGCTGCCTCCCGAAATTGAATTTAGTGCGGCCGCTAGTTTGGGCTGTCGGTTTGTCACCTCATTTCGAGCTATTGTTGATCAAGGGCAGGTGAAAGCTGGGGAATGGGTAGCGATTCACGGCTGCGGTGGTGTGGGGCTATCCGCCATTATGATTGCTAATGCGCTGGGTGCGAATGTGATAGCCATTGATATTAATGACCACGCGCTCGAGTTTGCCAAATCAATAGGTGCCGCAGCCATAATAAACGGCCGTGGAAAATCCTCTGCTGAGGTTGTTGAGGCGGTGCGGGAGATTTCAGAAGGTGGGGCGCACGTATCAGTTGACGCGCTGGGTCATCCGACAACCGCCTACAATTCTGTGGCTAATTTACGCCGTCGGGGCAAGCATATTCAGGTAGGTTTAATGGCGGGTGATCACGCTAATGCGCCGCTGCCTTTGGGATTAGTCATCGCCTGGGAGCTGGAAATTTTAGGGAGTCACGGTATGCAGGCACATCGATATGGTGACATGATGGCGATGATCAGGGCCGGCAAGCTGCAGCCTGAGAAACTGATCGGTCAAACGATCTCTCTTGAAGAATCAATTGATAAGTTGATCAATTTACCAACTTCTCAACAAATAGGCGTGACGGTGATCGATTCTTTTAGGTGAGCAGAACAGAATTGTTAGGCTAAGCCTGTGGCAATTGTTTTAAATTCAGCTAATTATTTTTTCATCTGGGCCAGCATTTTGCCCATCATTTGATGAATGAGATTAACGGCCTTTAACGGCCGTAACATCACTTTAAACTCCACAATCTGATGCTCATCATTCCAGCGGATAAGATCAACGCCATTGACAAAGATGCCGTCAATTTCAGTTTCAAACTCCAGCATAGCATTATTTTCGCCGTAAATTTCACGAACGTAGCTGAAACTGTCGCTGCCAAATACAAAAAAAGCGGCCGTTAAATACGCTTTGGTCACTTCTTTGCCAACCTGAGGTGTATGCACGACAGGTGATAAAAAGACGGCGTCATCGGCGATTAGCGTGTCTAGGCCAGCGACATTTTTTTCTTTGAGCATGGTGTGCCAGCTGTGGATTGCTGTGGGTGTTTGCATAGATTATTCCTAGATGTTTAGTTGTTTAGTTAGTCAGTTGGTCAGTTATCCAAAATTTAAGCTAGCGAATCGATCGATATTTGAGAAAAAATCAATAATCACGTTTTTCACAGCTTGTTCTTTATTGGCGCTATACAGAAATATTCTGCTTTTCAGAGAACCATTTTAGGGTTTCAGCTGCGCCTTCTTTAAACGGGGTTGGTTTAAAGCCAAGCTCGTTTTTGGCCTTTTCAATAGAAATGTTCCAATCTTGAAAGACATAGAGCCGCAAATTGATAGGGTAGAACGGTTCGATATTGGTTAGCTTTGAAAGCTGTGTCCAGCTCCAAGCGAGGGCCAAAACGGCCGTTTTAGGAATTGGAATGCGAAACCGAGAAATCCCTGCTAGGTCGCTAATCATATCATTACAGGCGTTATGCGTCATCGACTCGCCGCAAATGTTGTAAATCTCACCGTCTTGCCCGTTTTGCAGAGCCAACAAGACCCCTTGGGCGACATCGGGTACGAAAACCGGAAACTGCACGTGTTTTCCACCAGCCACTTTAATGCGCCAGCCGCGAAGCGGTTCCTCAAAGAAGAGGCGGTTAAAGGCGTAACTGCCCCACGGCCCATAAAACGCACCGGGTCGAATAATAACGACATCGAGGGCTGCAGAACGGCCGTTTAAAGCAACCTTTTCTGCTTCCAGCTTTGTCTCTTGATAATCTTCTTGGGGATTGGGAGGATGGGATTCATCAATCAATGATCCTGTGGGGAATTCACCGGCAACCGCGATTGTTGAAACATGGATAAGACGCTTAACGCCAGCCTTGTGACATCCTTGAACGACCGCTTTTGTGCCAGCCACATTCGTTTTGTAAAACGCCTCATACGTTCCCCAAAAACGAAACTCACCGGCGGCATGGATAACGGCTTCACATCCATTGCAGGCTTGAGCAACCTCATCTTCACTCGAAATGTCTTGGGCGACGGCGAGGGCAACCCCATTTTCCTCAAGAAAGCGCGTATCGCTTGTTGGACGAACCAGCGCTTTTAATGGATACCCATTTTGAATAAGAAGGGGGACGAGATGACGTCCAAGAAAACCTGTTGCTCCGGTGATTAAGATCATGCGCACTCCATCTAATGTCAAACAATAGTACAGGTCAAATTGCATCACGCAAAATATGACTTATAGGTCAATTGGTAGAAAAACGCTTTTGGCTTACCCATTTTTACCTGTGAACTCTATCAATTTTGTGTGACAATAACTGTAGCGACCAAATATTACGATAATTTAAAAGGAGCGTCTTATGGCTCGACTCACTGGCGGAGAAGCCGTCGTCCAATCCTTGATTAACCACGGTATCAATACTGTTTTTGGTTTACCTGGGGTACAAAATGACTTTCTTTATAACGCCCTCTATGATGCACAAGACTATATTCGCGTTATACATACACGACATGAACAGGGCGCCGCCTATATGGCCTTGGGAGCCGCTTTGGCCACTGGCCAGCCTTCTGTTTTTAGCGTCGTACCGGGACCTGGGTTTCTAAATGCAGGGGCGGCGCTTTCTACGGCGTATGCGCTTAATGAAAAGGTGTTGGCTCTCGTCGGGCAGATTCCTACTGACACCATTGACAAGCGGCGCGGTGTTTTGCATGAAATTGAAGATCAGCTAGGGATTATACGGAATTTGACCAAGTGGGCTGAAAGCGCTGCGAACCCAACCGAGGTACCGATGCTTGTAGCTGAGGCATTTCGACAGCTGCACTCTGGTCGGCCTCGTCCAGTTGGGCTGGAAGTGCCAATGGACGTGCTCAAAACAAAAGCAGAGGTTGACCTTGAAGTGATAGCGGGAAGCCCATTTGCGCCTCCGGTTGACAGTGAGTTAATTGAACAAGCCGCCCAAGCGTTGGGTAATGCCCAAAATCCAATGATTTATGTGGGTATGGGGGCCTTAGGGGTCAGTGATGAGGTGAAAGCGTTGGCCGAGATGCTACAGGCACCCGTTGTTGGGTATCGAACCGGTCGTGGTGTCCTCGATTATCGCCACCCGCTGGCTCATAATCATCACGGTTCACATGAACTTTGGAAGACGGCTGACGTCGTCTTAGCGATTGGTTCAAACATGCGTATTCCACTGCAAAGCTGGGGAATTGATGACGAAATGACGCTTATTCGTATTGATGTGGATTCAACCACGCACAATACGTTTACGAAGCCCAATATTGCCATCACGGCACGGGCGGAGGATGCTCTGCCGTATTTGTTGGAACAAACGGCCGTTTCTAATCGCAAGCGGCAGGATCGCACCGACGAAATGCTGGCAGTCAAAGCGGGCTGGGATGAAAAAACAGCTTACCTTGAACCTCAAAGCAGCTATCTCAACGTCATTCGTGAAGCATTGGGCGAAGAGGGTATCTTTGTTGACGATTTAACCCAGGTGGGATTTGCAGCTCGAATGATTTATCCCGTTTACAAACCGCGCACTTACATCACGCCCGGCTATCAAGGCACGCTTGGATATGGGTTCCCCACCGCTTTGGGGGCTAAAGTTGCGAAACCTGATGTGCCAGTCATTTCCATTGCGGGAGATGGTGGCTTCATGTTTAGCCCGCAGTCACTGGCAACGGCCGTTCAGCACCAAATTGATGTTACCTGCATCGTGTTCAACAACAATCAATATGGAAACGTGCAGCAAATGCAAAAAGGTTTGTACGGGGGGCGAGTGATTGCGACTGACTTAGTCAATCCCAACTTTGTTAAAATGGCCGAAGCCTACGGTGCTCAAGGGTTAGCGGCTGATTCACCCGAAACTTTAAAAACCGCGCTTGCTGAAAGTCAAAAACACGCTGGCCCAACGCTTATTGAAGTCTCAATTGGTACCGTGGAAAGCATTGATAAACTTCGTAAACTGCCTCGTATTCGTGGTTTGAAATAAAAAATATCAACACAAAGGCTCAAAGAACCAAAGTTAAAAAAGAAAGAGAAACACCCCTTTAAGTTCTGAGTAGCTTTGTTTGAAAAAGAAAGATTTTCATGACTCAACCCAATATTCTTTTGATTATGGCGGACCAGTTGCGCCTAGATAGGACCGGATTTGGTGGAAATCCCATTGTCAAAACGCCAAATCTTGATGCCCTTGCCGCCCGTGGTCAGGTCTTTACGCGCGCCTACTGCAACTCTCCCAGCTGTGGCCCAAGCCGAAATTCTCTTATGACGGGACGAATGCCCTCAGCAAACGGTAGCTGGACAAATGCCCTGTCGCTGGACTGGGACTCAAACACATTTGTGCGTGTGCTGCGTCAAAATGGATATCGCACCGGCCTGATTGGCAAGAGCCATTTACAGGACTGTATCGATAGACGGCCGTCTCAGTCGGGTAAAAACAAGCTAGACTTAACAAAGTTGGGCTTAATTCGCCGACCCCCACAGGGGGAAGGGCGCGCCAAAGCGGGGCCATACGTCGAAGCTGGCCAAGAGTGGGATAAGTATGAGCGCCACTGGTTTCACAAAGAAGGCAAAGTAACGATGCCTGAGGATTATTATGGGTTTGATACGGTGGAACTCACGCTCAATCATGACGATATTCCGGCCGGTCATCACTACCATTGGATCAAGGAAAAGGGAGGCGATCCAGAGCAGATAGGGGGCTCAGACAATGCTCTGGAAACGTTTGAACCTTGGGGTCAGGTATGGAAGAGCAACACGCCGCTTGAATATTACACAACAACCTTTATTTCGGAGCGGTCTATGGCGTTTATGGATGAGGCGGTGGCTGAAAAACAGCCGTTTTTCCTCACCGCCTCTTATCCCGACCCACACCATCCATTTGGTGTTCCCGAACCATACTACAGCCTGTACAATCGAGACGAAATACCGATTCCAGAGACATTCCAAAATCAACACGAAGACGGAATGCCGCATCTTGCTAAGCTGGCTAGCGAGCGAGGCAAAAATGCGATGGGGCCTTTTACGTTTAGCGCCAGTTTAGACCAGTATCGGGAAGCAACGGCCGTTGAGTATGGTTCAATTACCCTGCTAGATGAAGGGATTGGCCGTCTGATGAGCCATCTCGAGACTTTAGGCATTGCCGACAACACGCTTATTATTTTTTGTGCCGACCACGGTGATTTAGGGGGCGATCATGGGCTGATGCTCAAATTCGCCGCTCACTATCAGGGTGTTCTAAACATTCCGCTGGTTATTGCTGGGCCAAACGTCAGTCAAGGCCAAACCGATAGTCTTGCCTCTCTTTTAGATGTTGGGCAAACAATATTAGACGTCGCCAACTGCCAGCCCTATATTGGCATGCAGGGGCGTAGCCTTGTGCCTATTTTAGAGGATCATCAGGCTACTGTTCGAGACAGTGTCCTGATTGAGGAGTCCTATCAAGCTGACTTCCTGAATGCGGGCAAAGATTTATGCCTCAGGACGCTCGTCACTGAGGACGCCCGTTTAACGATGTTTCACGGTTTGGAAGATGGAGAACTGTATGACCTTGGTGCAGATCCCCTTGAAACAAATAATTTATATAACAAACCAGAGGGTCAAACTTTACAAAACAAAATGATGGCTAAGCTTATTCAAGAGATGATGGCGCATCGTGATTTGTCACGTTACCCAATTTAATGTTGTACGCTGAGGTGATGCCAACTAAAAAGGGAGTTCTTGGGTAGGAAAAGCCATTTTAAACACCATTTGTGCCATCTGTTCAGATGTATATTGGCTTTCAGTTTCCAACCACCAGACCACCAAGCGAAGCATGGCCCCAGAGTAAAAGTTCGCCATTACCTCAAGAGGGACGTCAACGAATCTGTTTTGGTAATTATTCTCTTTGAAATTTTGGGTTGTTAATTTTGCTACCGTTTCTCGGTACCGATAGGCTAAAGTTGGACTGCTGTTTTTCCCCAGGACTGTCAAAAATTGAATTTTATTTTTGCCAACGAGATCAAAAAATATTAAAAGCCTGGCATATTCTTTTTGAGGAAAGTCTAAGTTGGACACCTGTTCATTAATGACGGTGTCCGTTTGTTCTAAAATAACGGAAATCAGCTCCCAAACGACATCGTCTTTATCTGAAAAGTGCAGATAAAATGTACCATACCCTATATCTGCTTCTTCCGTGATTGCGCGGACTGTTAAATCTGGGTAACCACGCTGGGTAAGTAACGAGGCCGCCGCATTTAATATTTTTTGGCGAGTTTCTAATTTTCGTCTTTGAGCGCGATTGAGCTGTTTTTGGCTCATGAACTGGACTCCATGGCTGTGTAAGATGTTGTTGAATTTAGCGGAATTTTGTCTTCCAATCTTATAAAACTGACACTGTGTCAGTTCTGAGGCTTTGCTATTCTCTTTTCATCTATTGTAAATTGTTTTTGAATTTGGTAAACAACAATAAGTGGAGAAATGATGATTGATAAATCTTTGAGCTTTAAAGAGATCCAGGCGTATCAAGATGATCGCATTAGCATGATGCAAAACTGGGTACAGGAATTTGGAAATGTATTTACGCTGCGGATGGCGATTTTTAATTTGATGATCGTCAATGAGCCAGCTTTGGTACGAGAGCTATTGGTTAAAAAGGTGACCCAAATTCATCGTGATCCATTTACGTCAAAGGTGTTTAAACGATTTTTGGGTGAGGGCGTGCTGGCGGCTGAGGGAAAGATGTGGCAAAGAAAGCGACGGCTAGTTCGTCCAGCATTTCACGCTCGTCGAATACAAGATTATACGGCCGTTATGACCCAATACACGCAAGAGATGGTCAACGGTTGGCAAGCAGGACATCAATTGGCAATCGACAAAGAATTGACCCAACTGACCCTGCGTATTATTGCCAAAACAATTTATAACGTTGATGTGGCTGAACAGGCGGAAGAAATCGGCCGTAATATGGCAATTGCGGCTAAAATTGCCGAAGGCCAGCTTGGGCAACCACTGATTCCACCAAAATGGGTGCCAACACCCAATAATCGGAAGCAAAATCGCGCTATCCAAAATGTTCACGCGCTTTTACTCGAAATTATTAATCAGCGGAAAGCCTCAGGTGAGGATGCTGGGGATTTGCTCTCCATGCTGATCCAAGCTCGGGACGAAGACGGGTCTGCCCTAAGCGATGAAGAACTGCTCGATGAGTGTATGACCCTCTTTTTTGCCGGACATGAAACCACGGCCGCCCTGCTAACATGGACCTGGTATTTATTGTCAAAAAATCCTGAGGTTAAGCAGAAATTGCAGTCTGAAATTGATACCGCACTAAATGGGAAACCGATCGCTTTTGAAGATATGGAAAAATTACCCTTCACTGAATGGGTTATTAAAGAAGGGCTACGCTTATATCCACCCGCTTGGTCTCTGGCAAGAGTGGCCCTTGAAGATATGACTTTAGGGGGGCGGGCCGTCCCTAAAAACACGGTTATTTTTGCCAGCCCGTTTTTGATGCATCGGTCAGCAGAACATTTCCCAGACCCCGAGCGATTTTGGCCTGAGCGTTGGGCTGATGATCAGCCTCAGCCAGATAGATTCGCGTATTTTCCGTTTGGCGCTGGGCCGCGGGTTTGTTTAGGCAACATGTTTGCCATGCTTGAAGCAAAAGTTATTTTGGCAACAATTGTGCAAAATTTTGACCTTGACCTGCTGTCGGAAAAGATTGAACTTGATTTACAAGTCACCCTTCGCCCAAAAGATTCTTTGATGATGCAGGTGTTATCTCGCGAATGAGGCCTGCACTGTGGGAATACTGTTTCGATGAGTAGGAAAGCTGCTGTTGTTGGCAGAGTCGTTTGCTTAATCCTTGGGATACTCTTTTTAATCGGCTGTCGAATTGAGCCGCCTGAGATTGGCAAGTCATTAAATCTTGAGGCAACGGCCGTTTATCTATTGCCAGATGATGAACTTGAATTTATTGGTCACTTTGAGGGGCGTGGCGCGGAAATTGTGCATGATTCACAGCAAATCAGTCAATTTAGTCTGCTCCAAATTCTGTATGTTCATCCTGACTCTGTCAAAGCTATTGAATCTCAGTTAAGAGATATTTACGAAAATGAGGTAATGATTGTACTCATTGATACCCCAATTAGTGAGCTATTAACGGCCGTAAATATAAGCACTAACCGATTCTCTGACATGATTCCTGAAGTCTATGAGGATGAAACAAGGGTCACCTTTGCCGCAATTCAAGAGATTCGCAGTGAAAATACACATAGTCAATCAATGCTTCATGATTTTACCCAGCGAGATAATGTGCGGCATTTGATTATTCAAGTTGAAATAAGCAATTTGCTGGCAAGCGAAGAGTGATCACTCAAAAACTTTATGCATCCAGCCAAACAAACTCACTTTCTTGACGCCCAATCTTGATTAATCCCGGAAAAACAAAATGAGAGCCGTAGACTAGCGCATCGCTGTCGGCGGCTCTTGCCATTAACATCCTGATCGTGCTGGCGAGCTGTTCGGGGTATGAGTCAAATAGGCAGGGGAAATTGGGGTGCTGACAATGAATGGGGTGCCGAAATGCGTCAACAATGTGTAATACGGTTTCCCCTTTTGATTTCACCTCGACAGCAAAATGGTCACGCCGATGGCCGGGTGCGGCTATGAAGCGAATACCGCGTAAGATATCGGTATCGGAATCGACGAGTTTGAGTCGTGGCTTGAGGGCTGGAAAGCTTTGCGGGTATTGCAAACGGCCGTTTTTCATTCCCGCTAACTGTTCAGCCGAAGCCCGGTCACGAGACAGTTTCAAGAACTCTTCCACCATCCTCTCAAGCTCTTCAGTCCACAAGCGGTATGATTCTTTTGGCAAGATAATCTCAGAATCAGGAAAATCCTTCAGGCCGCCCACGTGATCAAAATCCCCGTGCGTGACCAAAATCATGTCAATATCAGACGGAGATAGCCCCATTTCAGCCAAATTACTAACCAGCAACCCCCCTGCATCAGTTGAAAGCCCTGAATCAATAAGCACCTTTTTTTCGCCAGTATCAATCAAAAGCACATTGCCATGTCGAATCCAATCGGCAGACATGTCTACTTCATCTAAAGCCGCTTGCAGTTGGTCTTGAGGCACATTGGGGAACGTTTGCCATACATCCCGCTCACCGACCATGTCGAGCAAAGAGGTGCATTGATAATTGCCAATTTTGAAGTGATGTATTTGTTTCATTTCCTAATATCCTGCCTGTTTATCCACCACATTTCGCAATGGCTCGTTATTTTTATATCGTTCTAAATTATCGAGCAATATGACTAAGGCTCGCTGGTGATAATGGGGTGAGCTGCCTGAATAATGGGACGTAATCGTTAAATTAGGCATATCCCAATGGGGCGCGTCTCCTGGTAGCGGCTCTTGTTCAACCACATCTAATGCCGCCCCTGCAATGGCGTTGCGACGCAGGGCATCAAGCAGCGCCTCTTCCTCAATGTTATCACCTCGCCCCACATTGACGACGAAGGCAGTGGTTTTCATCAAATCAATCGCCTCTTTGTTTAAAAAATGGTGTGTTTCAGGGGTTGAAGGCAGGCTAGAAACGATAAAATCTGCTCTAGGAATGACCTCAAGCAGCTGTTGACTTCCAACCATTTCGTCTACAAAGGGGGAGCCTTTTTGAGGGTTGTTTCGCAAGCCGATAACGTGCATATCAAACGCTTTGGCGATTTTGGCCGTGCGTTCCCCAATTGCGCCAACGCCCAGCAGTAATATCGTTTTACCCGGCAGCTCGGTTAAATTTCCCGAACTAAAAGGAAACCGCTCATCCGGATAGGGCTCCGATGGATGAACAATGTTGACCCAATGGTGGGCCTTTTGGGCTTCGTGCAGCAGGCGTAAGCCGCGGGCATGCTGCAGAATAAAAGCAAAGATATGCTCAGTGATATTGACTGCGTGGATGCCAGAACCGTTGGTTAATACAAACGGCCGTTTCTGTAGCTCCGGATGCTTTAAAATCCAGTTGGCCCCAGCCGCCCAAACCTGAGCCCACTTTAAGTTGGGAAAATGCTGTAAATATTTTGGCCCGCACCAGCCCGCACAGATTTCAATTTCGTCGGCATATTGAACGGCCGTTTCCACATCATCGCACTGCACAAACGACATCCCAACCGGTAATTGCGCTTTGATCGACTCAATCTCCTCATCAGATAGCTGATTTTCCCCCAAAACCAATAAAAATTTTGACATAGCGCTCCTTTATTACTTTGTGACCAAAGTTATTAAATAGCAAAGGTTCAAGGTGGCAGAGTAGCAATGTTTGAGTGACAGTTTCACCTTATCACCTTGTCATTTTGTCTCTGCTCTTTTCTCTTTTCTCTCTTCTTTCTTCATTATTGATAATCCCGCTCAATCACCCTCTCCCATTTTTGGTTGAAGAACTGTTCGTCTCCAATAAACGTTGTGATCTCATTGAGAATATAGAAGTTGTGTGCGTCACAGGTCATTTGGCTGAACGTTTTGACCGAGACCTGCCAATCATTAAAGGAGAAATGCTGCGTTTGGCGGCAGGTGACCTTGGCTGAAAGTGGATCATTAATTTGCAGTTCATAGCTGTCTTCGGATGAACTTCCAAAAATCAACCCATCCTCAAATTGGCCTGAGCCTGAATCCTCAAAAATAGTGCGCCGCCGCGTTTGGGTCAGACGATCAACGGTGATGTCAAATGTGGATGCGCCTGCAGAAAGCGGTTTGATTTTAACAGGCTCAGCGCATTCGGGCGGGAGAAACGGCCGTATTTCTTTATCGCCCGCGTGGCCCTGCCGAACAGGCAGCTCTAACGCACAAGAGTTTACTGTGAGCGTGACAGGATGGGGTGATGGCCATAAATGTGGCCAATAGCTCGGCGAAACGGCGACCTGCCATCGATGCCCTTCAGCAATCTCATGGCCGCATAGATTGAGCGGCACCTCAACAGCAACGGCCGACTCTACTGGCATAGGCTCTGGCTGTTCAGACCCATTCCGATGGCTCAAATTGAGCAAGCCATAGGTGACCAACGTGCTGCTACCATCTGGGGCTACATCACACAAGCGCACCGCTAGATTGGCCTGTGGCTGATCGACTTTGACGGTTAGATGTGCAACTGGATGACCTAAAACGGCCGTTTTTTCCTGCGAGGGCGTGGTGTAGGTGAGGGAACGGCCGTTGTCCCCCTGCTGGTCAGGGGCAAACCCGCCCGACTCTCCAAAGGTGAGCCAAGGCCCACTGTCTAATCCACAGAGCAGGTTTGTGCCAATAGCGCTTTTACCTGAACCAGACTGCTCGAATTGAATCATCTGGGATGCGACATGAGGCGTTGGCCAAGCTGGGTCAACCACCCAATACCCAGCGCTGTCTTTTCGGTTTGTATCGGGTGGAAAGCTGTGCTGTATCCATGAGCGGAGTAGGGGCTCGTCCATAACGGCCGTTTCAATCCCCTTCAGCCAATAATCCCACCAGCGTAAACTCTCCTGTAGAAAGCCAATGGCAGGCATAGGGCTACTGTTTTCAGGGAAGTTGTGCGCCCAAGGGCCTAGCAGTCCTTTTTTCGGGCAGGAGAGATTTTGTAACAAGCGGGGCACAGCGTTTGTGTAGCCATCTGCCCAGCTCCCAACCGCATAAACGGCACACTCAATATCCTCATAATTTTCGCAAACAGACCCGTGTTTCCAATACGCATCATACCGCTGGTGAGCTAGCCATTCTTCGACAAAAGGGGGCGTATTTTCTAGCCGGTGCTGCCACATTTCCCGCCACATTTCGCCGACAAAGCGCGGGTCAGGTGGCGCAGCATTATAATTGAGCATAAATGAAGCCCAAGAGAGCATTTCGTTTGCTAAAAGCGCGCCGCCCATATAGTGCACATCATCTGTGTACCGATTATCCGTCGAGGCTATGGTGATGATCGCTTTGAGTTGAGGTGGTTTTAAGGCTGCAATTTGCAGCCCGTTAAACCCGCCCCAAGATTTGCCAAATATCCCAACACTGCCAGTACACCAATCTTGCTTTTCTAACCAGGCCATGACCACAAGCGCATCATCTAGCTCCTGCTGACTGTATTCGTCTAGCATCAATCCGTCGGAATCCCCATTTCCCCGGATATCAACCCGGATTGAGGCGTAGCCGTGACCGGCTAGATACGGATGTCGAATTGAATCTCGCCACAGCGTGCGGTCATTTTTGCGATAGGGCAAATATTCTAAGAGGGCGGGTACGGGATGCTGAGCGGCATCGATTGGTAACCAAATCCGCGCTGCCAACTGCACCCCATCCGGCATCGGAATCCAGCGCTCGATGACCTCAGTTTGATGAGAATATTCTTGCTTGATCTGCATATCATTGTGATTAAAGACGTTAAACGACATGATTCACCTGCTTGCTATTGCCTAAGAAACTTCAATACTTTCAGGCTCTGAAGTTTGATCTCCAATTCGGCCTTTAAGGAGGAAAATGGTGAGACCAATACCAATGCCCCCAATAGCAATGGCGATTGGGGCACCCGTAAATTCAGCAATGGCGCCGAGGACGATGCCACCCACCCACGTAAATCCAAAGACCTGTGTATAAATACCCTGAACTCGTCCCTGCATCTTATCATCTGTGACGAGGAGGACGGTAGCGGTAATGGTTACTTCAAACGCCATGAGTGCTCCCTGCATGAAGAATATAAGCACAAGCGATAAGAAGAAGTTGGATGAGAGGGAGAAGGCCAAAATGCCAATCGTTGTGCCGACTCCAGCCCAAATAATGAGGCGAGTTTTGTCCTTAAAGTTGCCGAGGCCAGCAATAACGGCCGTTGAGATTAATGAGCCAACTGCCCCAGCTGAAGTGAGAAAACCTAACCCTGATGCTTCAACAAGCAAAACATCTCGAGCCACAACAGGAAGCATTGAGAAGTTTGACCAGCCCAAGAATGACATGAGCAGGGCTAATGCAATCAAATACATTAACGTGGTGTGGGTTTTGATATAGGTTATCCCTTCGGAAATTGACGCTTTGATTGAAATTGTTTCCTCTTGAGCAACTGGTTTGAAGTTGCCTGAGATGAAAAGAATGCAGATTGAAGCCACAACGCCCATGCCCGTGCCAAAAAGGTAGCCACTGCCAATCCCAAAACGATCGACAATAATGCCCGCCAGAAAGGAGGCGATGACGTTGCCTAAATTGAAGCCAAGCATTTGCGACGCCGACGCATTGAGAACTCGTTCGGGTCCAACCGTTTGTAAAACCATCGTGTTAATGACGGGCCAGCGGATTGCCATAAAGGCCCCTTCAAAGAAGCTCGCGACAAAGATATGCCATAAAGCGATTTGATCCGTAAAAACTAACACGGCCATAAGGCCAGAGACGATGGTGGTACCGACTTCCGCAATCATAAAAGCGGCTTTGCGATCGATTCGGTCGAGAAGAACGCCAGCAAAAACGCCCAGAAGGATTTGGGTGATGCCGCGCATGGCTGGGGCTGCCCCCACCCAGAAAGGAGAGTTGGTTAAGGTTAACACCAGCCAACCGCGCACCACAAATGTGTTGATCAACCGCATTGAGCCAAAGACAGAGTTGAGCCATATCCAGCGGTAAGCAGGGATTTCGAAGGAGGTTAAAAAACGTTGAAGGTAGTTTAAATCTTCTACAGACGAGGAAGGTTGGTCTGCCATTGTTTGTCCCAAACCTTTTGGTCATTTTCATAAGCTGTGACCTGTGCGGTGAGATGGAAAGCTTGGGCATCACAGGCTAGGGTGGTCTTCGTTTCGGTGCGAATTTCCCAGTCGCCTCTAGCCACAATTTGTGTCCAGTGGATGCTTGCTTGGGCAGATAATGGATTGCCCCATTCGATTGAATAAGACTCTCGTTTAATGCCGTCGTTGATCATACCATTTTCGACGATTTCGACAGCCCCATAATCGTCTAGAATTTCAAAGTAAGAATGCTTGCGGGTCTGGTCTTGCGTGTAGCGACGATCGTTCTTTGGTTGGCGCAGTGTGTTCATTTGAGCAGGTGGTGGCATAACGGCCGTTTTTATGCCACACGCCTGTTCATCAAATTCGACATTTGCAATAGGCAGTTCAAGAATACCTACATTGTTTAGAGTCAGCACCGGATTATGTACTTCTGGCACGACAAGCGGCCAATACGCCGTGGAAAGCGCCAGACGAATTTTATGTCCCACTGGGAATTGATGACAGACATGATCGAGTCTTAGCTTGATGTTCATCGGCTCACCAACAGGGACCGGAATTGCCTGCTCATTTCCCTCACGGTGCATCAAATTGATCATGCCCAAAGTGACCCGTTCAGACGACTCATCTGGCCCCACATCGCAAAGCCGCACAATGAGATTGCCGGTTGGGGCATTTGAGGTCAGGATTAGCGTTAAGGCCGTATCTCCCCAAATCGCCACTGGTTTCAGCAATGGGTCTGAATCAAAAATTGTGCTTCGAGCATCATCAGGTGACTGCTCCTGCGGCACTTCTGGGCCACGGCAGTGGGGAATCAGCTCGCCGCCACAGGTGCCTGTATCTACCGGTGAATGAATCGTGATGCCATCACAAGCGGCTGGTTCTGTTTGCAAGCCGACTGGCGTTAGGTGAAAGGTTTTTGTGTGCAAAGACGGCCGTTTATTAATCCCCATCCAATGCCCCGACACCTGATCGGCAAATGACTCTGGCTTGCTGCCTGTTTGGCAGTAGGCGCGGTAGCGTGGCACCGCGTCTAAATCTGTAGGCTCTCCCTTGAGCCAGTGGGTCCACCAGCGTACCGCTTCACCTAAAAAATCGATAGCTGGCCCGGGCGTGACGAGATGGGGATATTGATGGGCCCAAGGCCCCGCAATAGCGTAGCAAGGGGGATCTAAATTTTCAAATAGACGGGGCACCGCATTGACATACGCGTCCCCCCAGCCGCTAATAATCATGACGGCTGCTTTAAACGACTTATACGATTCACTCACTGAGCCGTGTTTCCAGTAATCATCTTTTGTTGGATGCGCTAACCATGTTTCAGGGAAAAAGGGGAGATTTTCTAAACGTGCTAGCCACATTTCGCGCCATTTATTACCTACGGTCAGCGGGTCGGGTGGGCGGGTTTGGAACGCCATAAACGAAGACCCCCAGCCAAAATGCTCGTTTAGATGGCAGCCATTTTTGTAATGCACGTCATCGTTATATCGATCGACGGTTGCCCCGACCGCAATGATGGCTTTGAGCGGTTCAGGTGCTCGTGCTGCAACCTGTAGTGAGTTGAAGCCACCCCAAGATAAGCCCATCATGCCGATACGGCCGTTGCACCAATCTTGTGTTGCCAACCAGTGAATCACTTCAATTAAGTCATTTTGCTCAAGCTCTAAATATTCATCTTCTAAGATGCCTTCTGAGTCACCACAGCCTCTTAGATCAACTCGTACGCTGGCAAAACCGTGTCCGGCAAAGTAGGGATGGATGCGGCTGTCGTCGAGTAAACGGCCGTCTCGAATTCGATATGGAATCGCCTCCAAAACTGCTGGCACAGGTGATCGGTTCGCCCCCTTCGGCATCCAAATCCGAGCCGCTAATCGCACCCCATCCGACAACGGAATCCACACCTCATCCCAAACCCCTACGGCAAACGGGAAATCTTTTTTAATCTCAATGTCAAATGCGTTATCTGGAAACATAATAAATCTTAGCTCGTCGACATTTCAGCTAATCAGCTCGTTATTGTCCTACTCCAAGTAACCAAAATGAGCGTGGCGACCATTCACCACGCTCATTTTCCTCACTCCTCTTCATCGGATACATCGGGAAATCCCGACGCTAATTATATTCTTTTTGCTCTCTACGCTTTTCTCTTTTCTTCCTGCTAATGTAGTGGCTCATCCTCCGGTATCAAAACGGGTCGATGATCCGGGTCCGGTTCCAACACGGCGCTTAGAAGCTTCTGGGTATATGGATGGAATGGTGGGCTATAAATTTCTTCAACCGTGCCAACTTCACACAATCGCCCTTGGAAAAGCACCGCAACCCGATCTGCAAACGCCCGCACCACGGCCAAATCATGCGTGATGAAAATGTAGGTTACTTTCTCTTCACGCTGTAGCTCATCAAGCAACTCAAGGACTGATGCCTGTACAGATACATCCAGCGCTGATGTTACTTCGTCGCACAGCACAACATCTGGCTCAGCTGCAAAAGCCCGGGCAATCGCCACGCGCTGTTTTTCACCTCCAGACAGTTGAGCCGGGTACCTAGAAAGATATTTATGCGGCAATCTAACCCGATCGAGCAGATTGAGCTTGCGCTTTTCCCGCTCTTCGGACGACATATTTGGGAAGTAAAGTTTAAGAGGCTGATCAAAAATTTGCGATACGGATTGGCGTGGATTAAGCGAAGCATCCGGATTTTGGAAAATCATTTGAATCCGCTTCCGAAGCTCCATGGGTCGATCATCTACATCGGTTGTCAAATCAAAATTTTCGAATTGAATGGCGCCGCTTTTGGCAGGTAGCAACCCTGAGATTGTGCGTACGATCGTTGACTTGCCACTCCCTGATTCACCCACTAAGGCAACCGTTTCACCTCGTTTAATGTCTAGGTTAATGCCGCTAACCGTTGCGGGAGGTTCTTCAACGCCGAGCAATCGATCAAATAGACCTTGGCGATGATAGGTGATTGCGACATCTGATAAATGTATTGCGATCTCACTGCTGGACTCATTATTAGCGAAAGTCCCTGGATTTTCAATTTGATCTAAGTTTAACCG
>JBCCFD010000111.1:0-17937 GCA_039029915.1 Chloroflexota bacterium | reverse complement strand
TGTGCTCCCAACCGTAAATGAGTCTTGAAAGTGCCCCGCTGGGTTACTCACTGTGTTGCAGCTTGGCCCGCTGTTGCCAGCTGAATGCACTGTCACAATGCCAGCCGCCCGCACATTTTTCACAATAGCCTGCATCGATGTTGGTGAACAGCCCTCGCTAGCGGGACAGCTCCATGAATTATTAATGACGTGTGGTGCTTTGCTAGGATCGCCATCCAGCATTGGGTCCCCGCCAATTGGATAAGGAGCCACAAACCATTCATAGCATTCGGTATAGGTGGCAGGAGAGCCGTTGCCAGCGTTCATATTGCGACAGCCGATCCATTCTGCGCCGGGAGCAACACCTGTGTGGGTCACCCCGTCTGTGCCAACGGCCGTTCCCATCGTGTGGGTACCGTGCGTGCTAAAAAAGTCATCACACGGTTCAGGTGAGCTTGAGCCACAAGTTGAATTACCACCGGAGCTGATGGTATCGTGCCAGTTATAATCATGAACGGCCGTATTGCCGTCCCAACCTCGATATTGATTGATAAGGCCCGGGTGCATCCAATTATAACCGGTGTCCTGACCGCCAATAACAACCCCTTGCCCCGTGATTCCCATTTCCCACACAATATCTGCTCTGATTTTTGATAGGTTCCACTCAACGATTCCCCCTTGGTTCTGAAGGGGTAAACGCTCTTCAGTTGGTAAGATAGCTAGTGCGGTTTGTGGATTTGCTAACACGCTAGCAATGTCAGGTCGTTGAGCCAGCTGTTGTATCGCCTGCCAATCCCCCTCTACCAAGATCATATTCTGGATCCAAAATGATCGGTATGACCAGCCTAATGATTCAATTTCTTCAATGATGGGGGCTTGGGTTTGCATCGCAACGGCCGTTAAAGTCTCATAAACAAACTGCCCCCTCTCCGCTTTACTGTGCATCAAGCGAGCGTTCGACACATCCCCTTGTTCATCCAAGATTAGCAGGAATTCAACCGATTCCCCTTCGATGTTAATCAGCGTTGCATCAATTTTGGACATCCAGAGCGCCCGCTCACCACTGGCTATGCGAATATTTGGAAGCAGGGCCAAGCTAACAGCCAGCAAGCAAAAAAGGTGAATTTTCTTCAAACCGTGTTTACTCCGATAAATTGATGTCAAAGGGCATGAGCATTAACGGCCGATTTATCAAAGATTTAATCGCTTTCTGAGTGAATATTGAAGTGAAAAATTCGGCCGTTTCCAATGATTTTGGTAATTGATACGATGCGCCTTTACCGTAAATGTTGCGCACGCTGACTTGATCATGCTCACCCATAGGTAATTCAGCTAGTTCAGCCGCTATTTCAATTGCATCCTGAATGCTGCCCAGGGAATCAACTAAATTATGCTCTAAGGCCTGTCGCCCAGTCCAAACGCGCCCTAAACAAATCGGATCAAGATCATCAAAGGGAATCTCCCGACCGCGGGAAACCACTTCTTTAAATTGTCGATAAATCTCTTTGATGTTGTCGAAGAATTTTTCTTTTTGAGATTCGGTTAATGCTTTCGTGCTCGAATAAATCCCTGAATTTTCACCGCGTGATATCTCAACTTGGGTAATACCTAGCTTCTCATTCACACCGTCTAGGGTTGGCTTAGCACTCACGACGCCAATCGAACCCGTAATTGTGCCAGCCTGCGCCACGATATGATTTGATATCGCGCTAACGTAGTAACCACCGGATGCCGCCACGTCTCCCATATAAATTACAACGGGTATTTTTTCAGCGATACGGCCGATTTCCCGACCAATAATGTCTGAGGCAAGGGCATCGCCACCGGGCGAATTGACGAAGAAGACCAGCGCCGCTATATTATCATTTTCGATCGCTTGGCGAAGAACGGCCGTTAATGTTAAATCACCAGACGTGCCGCCTCCAACAATAGGTATCGGCAAATTAATCGGTGAGTCCTGACTGCGTCCGCGCATAATTGCGCCTTCAAGGCTGACAATACCGACAAATTTTCGATGACGCCGCTTGGGTTTTTCAGTCAGAAATGGAGCCGCTTTGTTCCAAAGCATGAGCTGAACGGCCGTTTCCTCATCACTTTCAATATCATCTTCGTCAGATGCTTCTTCTGTTTCGGTCACAACATCTTCATTGATTTCATTTTCAGGGCTATCTATATGTTTTCCGCTCAGAATTTCTTCAAGCTGGTCTTCATACCCAAGATGATCAACTAAGCCGTTAGCGAGTGCTTCATTGGCGCTCATTGGTGCATTATCGATAAGCGATTTGACCGTCTCGACGGACATGTTGCGACCCTGAGAAACGGCCGTTACCAACAAATCATACCGTTCATCGAGCAACCAGTTGGTCATCTCTTCCAATTCTGGGGAAATGTCTGATTTTGTATAGGGATCAACCGCCGATTTATAGGGAGAGATTTGAAATCCCTCAAGCTCCACCCCAAATTTATCTAACAAATCTTTATAAAAAGAAAGAGACCCATGAAATCCCAGCACATCAAAAGAAGCGCTTGGTGGAATAATTATTTTGTCAGCCGCGACGGCTAAAAAGTAATGACCGAGGGATAATGTCGTTGTATAGACGACCACCGTCTTTCCGGCTTCTTTGAGCTGCACAATGCCCTGTCGAACGGATTGAAAGGTGGCCAACCCACCACCAATGCCCTGCAAATTAAGCAAAACACCGGACACATTTTCAGATTCTTCTATCGCCTTAAACCGACGCATCAGCGTTTCAACTGATAAGGAGGGCGTATTATTGATGGGCAACTGTCGCTGAATAAAGGAAAGTGGCGGGGCATCCCGTTCAGGCAATCCACCAAAAAGAGGCATCACGACATAATCTATCTTTGGAAATCGTGCCCTTTTGATTGAATTCGACAGATTAACGGTCGTTCTTTGCCAATCAAAGCGAACATCTCGCCATAAATCAGAGATTTCCTTCGTGAGCAATTTAAAAAAGGATGGGGAGCTATTTTGAATTTCTGACATGCCCTGATTGTACAAGAATTTTTTAGAACCTAAAGCAAAACATAAGCGAATAGGTCAAAAGATTATTGATCTTCACAGATAAGTAATTGCCTAATTTCCGCATTAGATCTGATTTAAGATAGCTGGATCCTTTATTTTCTTGTCATTTGCAAGCAGAATTGCCTTGCTAATAATGATAGATAAAAGTGAATCTCCTTCAAATGATAATTTAATACCCAAAGATTTCTTGGCAGAAAATAAAATTCCGCTGGCAGATCAATTGTTTCATCCTTAATCTGAAGAATATTTCTTCAAATTGAAGACCCATGACCCCAATCATGCCCCCCAACGCCCATTGATTATATTTGTAAGCATTTTAAAATAGTTTTTAATGGCGATATAGCCAGGGGAGCTAACAAGACACAACCCATTAAACTAGACAGCCCACACTGTCTTTAAATAACTCCGCTGACCAAAATGTCACACGCAATGTTGTTATCATTTCCGCTAGTTTTTATGTGACAGACTGTATCAATCAATGGCGACCTGGCGCCAAAATCGCTGTTCCAAGGGCTTGTTGAGGCATTACGCTCGGAAGCTCACATAGATTTTGATCTGGATATACGGCCGTATTTTTGTCACTTCATTACAGGCTGGATGAACATACTAATCTCCATCAAAACCAGCTCGTATCCATCAGATCCGTACCGTCTTGGCATCAAAGTGGTTTACATTGAAGCCAAGCCCTTGGTTTCAAAAAAGCCATTCCGCCCCCAAATGCTTAGAACATTCGGGGTTGGAAACAAAACGTGAGCGGGGAGGAGCCAACCGACCAACTGTCGGTCTTTCCCTCATTGTTTACCTAAAATTTAAACTGTCCTATTGCCTATAAAATTTTTAGAATCGGCACATGGGCTCAAATTTTTTGCCAAAATATCCCTTATTGGTGTTTGTGTTAGTCCAACTAATAGAAAGGGAATTCATCTTTTTTGGTAAAAAGTAAATCATTGAGGCACCTGCTCGGAGTTTTATCACATGATTACCCAGCTAAAGCAACACACACATATTGATAATCCGTTTGACACACTATCAAATAAAAACACAAGCAAGCCAAACGATGATAAAAACGCTCACTCAGGCGCACGATTTAGCTTCGCTACCGCCCTTCATGTTAATTTTAAAGGTAATCAAATACAGTATGATTGCCCGGCTCAAAATGATGAGCTTCTTACCTACTTCAATGCTGTTCAAGAAACAATTGAACAATATGGTGGCAGAATCAGCGAGCTTGATTGTGATTCCTTTCTAGTTCTATTTGACAACTCAGAACAGGCTCAACGCAATGCCACAGACGCCATTCTTGCAGCAAAAGAAATGATGGCTCAGTTGGTAACTCTAAATAAAAGTCGCAAACTAAGGGATAAAATTCCTTTCCGTATTGGCATCGGGATTAGCAGTGGGGCAGTGCCACAACATCCGCCTACCATTAAATTTGAAGAAATTCAAAACAACCCAATCAATACAGCCAGCTACATCAGCACGCTCAATAAAAACGCACCCGTTCACGCCGTTTATGTGAGCAAACAAACACAAAGTCTGTTAAAAAACAGCCCACTTTATGATCATCTTGCCTTATTAGGCCAAACCCAATTTAAGCCACAAGAAACGCCAGTGCACATTTACGCCCTAATTCACTCAATTTAAGTTCAGCTTATTTACCCTTGCCAAAAAAGTGACGCCCACCTATAATACGACGCAATATAAACACGACCGTTAATTTATTGGCTTCTATTGTATGACGCAACAGCCCAACACAAAATTTGTTGTTATGGTTCTTCTTGGTGAGTATATACGTCCTAGGGGAGGTAAAATTTGGCTATCAGATTTACTCAATCTGCTTGAAACCCTCAATATTGGCGAACGCACCGCCCGGTCAACAATTACGCGAATGGCAAGAGAAGATTGGTTTACGATTGAACGCCAGGGGCGGCAAAGCAAGTATGCTATCACGCCATTTGGGCAAAAAATTTTACAGGGCGGTGATTGGCGACTAGAAGATTCTCTTTTGACGGATTGGGATGGCCGTTGGCACCTTATAACCTACTCTCTTCCAGAAGATATTCGAAAATTACGCGACCATTTACGGAAGCAGTTAAGCTGGTTGGGATACGGCCGTTTATCAACTGGGCTGTGGTTATCTCCCCACAATAGGCAGGATGAAATCAACCAAATCATCTACACGCATAAAATCGAGCAGTATATCCATTTTTTCCAAGGCACCTATGCTGGCCCGCTAACTAATCATCAGCTCATCACACAATGCTGGAATTTACCCGATTTGGCAACCCAATACGAACAGTTTCTGAACAAGTACGAAGGGATACCCACACCCAAAACGCTTTCACCCAAAGATAGTTTTCAGGCCCGCTTTTGGCTCACCGCAGACCTATTCCCAATCTTACGCCAAGACCCAAATTTACCCCAAGCTCTTTTACCAACCGACTGGATTGGTATCCAAGGCAAACGCCTTTTTTACAAGTTACGAGCTCAACTTGCATTGAAAACTGATTGTTTTATAAACGAAATGATAAATGGAGGAACCGCGGGAAAGTAACTACTTTTTACACTTTATGCGAACGGGGAACGTTCTATTTGCCTAAAGCCCGCCAGTAAGGAAACCAATGAGTGCATACGAGAATTTGCTAATTGACGAGTATGACGGGGTGATTGAAATCACGCTTAATCGGCCAGACAAATACAATGCCTTAACCCACGGAACGGCCGTTGAGTTGATGAATGTCATTAAAAAAGTCAAGCGTGACCCGAGCTGCCGCACTGTCTTAGTCACGGGTGCCGGTAAAGGATTTTGTTCCGGACAGGATCTTTCTGAGGCCTCAGAACGAAATGAAGATTTTTCATTTAGACAACATTTGCAGACAAGCTATAATCCAATGGTTCAAGCGATACGCACCCTAGAAAAACCAGTTATTGGTGCCATAAACGGAGCCGCCGCAGGGGCTGGATTTGGCCTCGCTCTATCATTTGACATTCGCTACGCTAGCGAAAAAGCCAAATTTCTCACCGCATTCATCGGTATTGGCTTAGCCCCCGACACGGGCGTTAGTTACTGGCTACCAAGGTTAATTGGTCCTGCCCGCGCCGCTGAGATGCTCTTCACCAACGAACGCATTGATGCCCGACAGGCGCTGGCTATCGGGCTGGTTAACAAAGTCTATCCACACACCGATTTGTTAAATGAATCTCGTGAATTCGCTAAAAAGCTCGCCGCGTCGCCCACAGTTGGTATTGGCATTACCAAAAGAGCCTTAAATAAATCTCTCGGCGTCACATTTAATGACCAGCTTGATTATGAAGCATACCTTCAAGACATCGCGGGAGGTTCAGGTGATTACCAAGAAGGGGTCACCGCATTTCGAGAAAAACGCACCCCAAAATTTAAAGGACATTGACCGTGGCTCGCAAGTATGAAGAATATCAGCACATCTTATTTGAAAAACGTGATCCCAATATTTTATGGATTACTTTGAATCGGCCCAAGGTACTCAATGCAGCCAATGCCCAAATGCACACCGAATTTGTGGACCTGTGGGACACCATCGACAGTGACCCCACCGTCAACTGCGCAGTGATTACTGGCGCTGGCCGCGCCTTCTCAGCTGGCGGTGATTTACAAATGGTTGAAGATGCGTACCGCAATTACGATGAGGTTGTACGCATTTTGAATGAAGCTAGGGACTTAGTTTATAAACAGCTGCACTGCGGAACACCTATCATTTCTGCCATCAATGGGCCTGCCGTTGGCGCCGGGCTGGTTGTCGCTCTGTTAGCTGACATTAGCATCGCCGCTGAAGATGCCAAATTAGCAGATGGACATGTCCGCATGGGTGTTGCAGCCGGTGACCACTCAGCCATCATCTGGCCCCTGCTTTGCGGCATGGCAAAATCTAAATATTACTTGATGACGAGCGATTTTGTTTCAGGTAAAGATGCGGAAAGGATGGGGCTTGTGAGCCTGTGCGTGCCACCAGAAGAGCTGCTCGATAAAGCCATGAAGGTAGCCACCGATATCGCCACTGGACCACGACACGCCATTAAATTTACCAAGCGCGCCCTTAACCAATGGATGCTACAAGCCGGCCCAATTTTTGACCATTCGATGGCTCTAGAAATTCTTGGCTTCTTCTCTGAAGATATGATGGCAGGTATCCAAGGGCTTCGTGAAAAGAAAAAACCAACTTATCCTACAAGTCAGGATGAGGAAAATTTATTTTAAGTATTCCGAAGTTTCTAAATTGAAAACCTTTTTAGCTAAAAGCTTTGGAACCTCGAGGAAACGAAGTTTTTAGCCGTCGTTTTATTCAAAGCAGGAACTTCGTTTCACTTAACAGTTAGCCGAAGGAGAAAAAAATGAAGCTAGTCGCCCTATACTCACATCCAGCTGATGTCGACGCCTTTGAGGCAGAGTATGCCAATCACATAAAACTTGTTGATAAAATCCCAGGATTACAATCGACTCGCCTCACCCGCTTTTCGCGCACCTTATCCGGAGGGGATGGTTATTATTTAATGGCAGAAATGATTTTTCCCGACAAAGACACGTTTAAATCAGCAATGAAAAGCCCCGAAATGGCGGAAACCGGAAAAGACGCCAATCGGTTCGCTAGCGATATTTTAACGTTGATGATTGCGTCGGAAGGTTAGCAAAGAGAGAAGAGAGAAGAGAGCAGAAGCGGAGCAAGAGGATTGAGGAAAATATGATCTGGAATGAAAAAATAGAAACCATATCCCGAGATGAGATGACGGCCTTGCAAAACGGCCGTATTGCTAACCTCGCCAAGTACGTCTATGAACGCGTCCCTTTTTATACCAAGAAATTTGATGAAATGGGGCTCAACCCAGCCGATATTAAAGGCTTGAGTGATTTACACAAACTTCCATTTACCGTCAAAAGCGACCTGCGTGACAATTATCCATTTGGCCTTTTTGCGGTTCCGATGGATGAGGTCATTCGCGTTCACGCCTCATCAGGCACCACCGGCAAACCCACCGTCGTGGGCTACACCAAGGCTGACATCGACATGTGGGCAGAGGTGTGTGCTCGGTCATTTGCCATGAGCGGCGCAAATCCAGGCGATATGTTTCAAAATGCCTACGGGTACGGCTTGTTTACCGGTGGTCTGGGCATGCACTACGGTGCTGAAAAGATGGGGCTCAATACCATTCCAGTCAGCGGTGGGAACACAGCCCGACAGATCACATTGTTACAGGATTTCCAAACCAAGGTCATGGCCTGTACGCCGTCTTACTCACTCACCTTAGCTGATGCATTACTTGATGCTGGCATCAATCCAGCCGACCTACCTGTTAAATCATTTATCCTCGGCGCAGAGCCGTGGACAGACGAAATGCGCGAGGAGATTGAAGCCAAATTGCACGCCAATGCGGTTAACATTTATGGTCTCAGCGAAATTATTGGCCCCGGTGTCTCATGTGAATGCGTCGAAGACAAAGACGGTATGCACATCATGGAAGACCATTTCATTCCTGAAATTATTAACCCCGAAACGGGTGACGTTTTACCCGAGGGGCAAGTTGGGGAGTTGGTTTTCACAACAGTAACCAAACAAGCCATGCCGCTCATTCGGTACCGCACGGGTGATCTTTGCTCGTTAAACAGCAAACCCTCATCTATTGGACGAACGCTGGTGCGCATGAGTCGAGTATTAGGTCGAGCAGATGATATGCTCATCATTCGGGGTGTCAACGTCTTCCCCAGCCAAATCGAAGCGGCCATGATTGGCCTTGATGAAATATCACCACACTATCGCCTGATCGTGACTCGCGAAGACCGCTTAGATCGCATTGAGGTTCAACCTGAGGTCACTGAAGAATTTTTCGCCCAAGTGAGTGCCGATGGTTTAACAAACAGTGAGGCGTCTAAGACATTAACGGCTCGAGTCTCACAGGTATTAAAAGAGTCGCTGCTGATTAATTCAAAGGTGACGCTTATTGCCCCCGGCGAGGCGCCGCGCAGCGAAGGTGGAAAAATCAAAAGAGTTGAAGACCGAAGATAAATAGTTGCTTTGATTTCTAATGAATAGTTCTTTAGCAAATAAAGTTGGCGAACGGCTGTGTGAGATTGATCAAAAGATCATGTCCCTATTCGGCTTTGAACTGGTGTCGATGACGGCCGATACAGCCGTTGTGCAAATGACCGTTCGACCAGACATGGTTAACATCCACGGTTACTGTCACGGCGGGCTCGTTTTTGCCCTAGCAGACCACGCATTTGCTTATGCCTGTATGGCAAGCAACCAAGCTGGCGTCACGCTTTCGGCGAATGTGATTTACTCCAACCCAGCTAAACTTGACGATAGGTTAACGGCCGTTGGCCAAGTCACTACTGCAGGTGGCCGAACCGCGAGCTGTCAGGTGTTAGTGAGAAATCAAAAGGATGAGATAGTGGCCCAATATCAAGGTGTCAACTATCGAACAAAACAGCAGATTGTGTAATGGATGAAAAAACAAAGCTGGCAATCGAAAAGGTAATCAAAAACGATCCATTTGCTGATCTGCTCAATGTCACGGTAGAAGAGGTTTCAGTAGGATACGGCCGTGTTTCCATGACGATTGAGCCTGAGCACCAAAACTTTCACGGCATGACTCACGGTGGGGTTATCTTTTCGCTGGGCGACATTGCGTTTGCGATTGCGGGAAACTCACGAGGAAAAACGGCCGTGGCGCTTAATGTTGACATTAGTTTTTTACAAGCGACCCAAGTTGGTGACAAGCTGGTTGGGGAAGCTAAAGAGATCTCACTCAACGGCCCCATTGGCCTTTATGAAATTACCGTCACAAATCATCATAATCAAGACCTCATCGCTAAAAGTCAAGCGGTGTTGTATCGAAAAAAGGATAGTTTTATTGGGGATTAGGGACTGAGAATCAAGGATTTGCACCCAATTTCCCAATTTCCAAATTTCCCAATTACAGGATTTTCTATGAACGAAGTTGTTATTGTCAGTGCAGTTAGAACCCCAATTGGCCGTATTCGCGGGGCGTTAGCCAATGTCCGCCCCGATGATTTAGCAGCAATCAGCATAAAAGCGGCCGTGGAGCGGGCGGGCATCAATCCAGACCTTATTGAAGAGGTCTACTTAGGCTGTGCCAATCAAGCTGGAGAAGATAACCGGAACGTAGCGCGGATGGCTGCCCTTTTGGCAGGACTCCCTCAAACCGTTGGGGCCGTTACCTTTAATCGGCTTTGTGCCAGTGGTTTAAATGCGGTTAATCAAGCTGCTCGCGCCATTAAATGTGGTGAAGGGGACGTTTTTGTCGCTGGCGGTGTCGAAAGCATGACTCGCGCCCCCTATTCCATCCCTAAGAACCCAACAGGTTTTGGCCCGTCAGGCAATATCACCGGTTGGGACACAACGCTTGGCTGGCGCTATCCGAACCCCAAAATGAAAGCAATGTTTCCCCTCGAGGGTATGGGGGAAACGGCCGAAAATGTCGTTGAACGAAGCTGCACCGGTGAGTATGGTGGCATCGAGATCACCCGCGAAGCTCAAGACACATTCGCCCTGGAAAGCCAGCGTCGAGCCGTAAACGCTATCAACAACGGCTACTTCGACAGTCAAATTGTCCCTGTCACCATCCCTCAGCGAAAAGGTGACCCCATCACGGTAGACACCGACGAACACCCTCGCTATACAAAGGGTGACAATGGGTACGAACTGGCAACCAGCATGGAAAAATTAGGCAAGCTGCGCGCCGTTTTTCGGGAAGGTGGCTCTGTGACGGCCGGCAACGCCTCTGGGCTAAATGATGGCTCTTGTGCCATTGTGCTCATGTCTGCTGCCAAGGCAAAAGAGCTAGGTATCAAGCCAATTGCGCGCTGGATTGGCTCTGCTGCGGCAGGTGTTGATCCACGCGTTATGGGAATCGGTCCCATTGATGCCACCAAAAAAGTGCTCAAAAGAAACGGCCTAACCATTGATGAGATTGACCTAGCTGAATTAAACGAAGCTTTTGCCGCTCAATCTCTTGCTGTTTTAAACGGGCTGGGTTTAAGCCAAGAGATCACGAACGTCAACGGGGGCGCAATTGCTCTAGGACATCCACTGGGCTGCTCGGGCGCCCGCATTCTAACCACCCTTATTCACGAAATGCACCGCCGCGCTGATGATGGTCAATCGATGCGCTACGGGTTAGCAACGCTTTGCGTGGGAGTTGGTCAGGGTGAGGCAACGATTATTGAACGAATTTAGTGAATAGTGAAGCGTAAAAAGTGAAAGTGAATCGCAATGTATCATTCTTTTTACTTCCGAAGGAATAACCAATGAATCAAACCACTGATTTACACGAGCAAAAAACGGCCGAATTTGAGGCTCGCATCGCGCGAGGAGAAAAGATCGAACCCGGTGATTGGATGCCAGAAGCGTATCGAAAGCAGTTGATTCGAATGATCTCGCAACACGCTCACAGCGAGTACATCGGCATGTTGCCAGAAGGGAAATGGATCCCTCATGCGCCAAGTCTGCGACGGAAAATGGTTTTAATTGCCAAAGTACAAGACGAAGCGGGACACGGGCAATATCTTTACCACGCTGCCGAAACATTAGGTGCCACTCGTGAAGAGATGATGGACTCCTTCTTAACGGGCAAAGCCAAATATTCAAGTATCTTCAACTACCCTTCAGATAGCTGGGCAGATGTAGCTATTATTGGCTGGCTTGTCGACGGGGCAGCTATTAAAAATCAAATGATGCTTTCACATTGTTCCTATGGCCCCTACTCACGCGCCATGATGCGGATTTGTACTGAGGAAGCGTTCCATCATCGTCAGGGCCGAGAAATGGTCATTAAATATGCATCGGGAACACCAAAACAGCGAAAAATGATGCAAGATTCGCTCAATCGATACTGGTGGCCCTCTGTGATGATGCTTGGCCCGCATGATTCCGATTCTCCCAATACGCCACAGCTGGTGCGTTGGGGTATTAAAACAAAGACCAATGACGAGGTCCGTCAAGAGTTTATCGCCGACACCGCCCCAGAGCTGCTTGAGGCAGGTTTAACCATTCCTGATCCAGATTTACGGTTTGATGAAGAAACAAAACAGTGGGTGCATGGCCCGATCGACTGGGATGAGTTTTGGCAGGTAGTGCGGGGCAACGGCCCCTGCAATGCTGAGCGACTTGGTGTACGCGCTAAGGCTCATGCAGATGGGAAATGGGTGCGTGAAGCACTCAATGGGTATGCCAGTAGGAAGGCAGAAGACAGAAGGCAAACGGCAGAAAATTACTAATGAAAGGACGGGTATACAGGCAGCTATCTTTTGCCTTCATCCCTCATCCTTCATCCTTTAAATTATGATTGATAATCAGTGGCCTCGCTGGGAGGTATTTAAAAAAGATTCTGACAGAAAGCCCCATCAATCGGTGGGGTCAATTCATGCAGCTGACCCAGAGCACGCTTTGCTAAACGCGCGAAATGTCTACGTTCGTCGACCGTCGGCGGTTAGTTTGTGGGTAGTTTTAACCGAGCAGATTTTTTCCAAAACGCGGGAAGAGCTTGAGCATAAGCCCTTAGAAAAAATGGAAGATGCTGGCCAAACGGCCGTTTCTTACTGCATTTTCCGCAAGTTTGGCAATCGGCGCAGAATGGTTTTTATGGATCATATCGGACAAGTCGACGCGACCTCACCTGAAAATGCACTGCTAGAGGCGATCAACCAATTTGGCACCGATCAAGACCTTGCCTGGTGGATTTTCCCAGAATCTGCTGTTGTGAAGAGTGAAGCTGGCATTGAGGAAGCATGGTTTGCGCCTGCAAAAACCAAAAGCTACAAAAAGCAGTCGAAATACGGTGGCGCAGTCGAGAAGATTCAAAAAGGCAACTATGAATGAGCAACTAAAACAACTGTTAATCAATCGCCTGACCGCCCTAGCAGATGACGAGTTGATTCTAGCCCATCGTGATTCGGAGTGGACGGGGTATGGGCCAATTTTGGAAGAAGATATCGCCCTGTCTAACATCTCACAAGATGAGTTGGGTCACGCCACGGTCATTTATGGCTTAGTAGAAGCCTTAACGGGCACAACTCCTGATCGGATGGCTTTTTTCCGCGATGCTGACGCCTTCTTAAATGCACAGCTCGTTGAATTACCGCGCGGTGATTGGGCCTTTACGATGCTGCGGCAATATTTGTTCGATACCTATGAACACGTGCTATTAACGGCCGTTTCTACATCCTTGTATCAACCGCTTGCCGACGCCGTCGCTAAGTTTAGAGGGGAAGAAATGTACCATTTGCGCCATACTCACGTCTGGGTTGAGCGGTTAGGCATAGGCACAATTGAATCAAACGGCCGTATGCAAGACGCCCTCGATACGCTTTGGCCTTATACGGCACAACTGTTTAATCCAATGCCCGGCGAAGAGCAGCTTATTGAGGCTGGTTATTTTCCAAACGTCTCGCTTCTCAAAGAAAAATGGGAGCAAATCGTTTTGCCTCACCTTGAAACCTCAGAACTGTCCATTCCTAATACTGCGCCTGTTCTAGCCCCACGATCGCAGCACACGCCTCATCTGGAGGATTTGCTTGCCGACATGCAAAAAGTGGCCCGTTGGGACCCACAGGCGGAGTGGTGAGGATAATGAGTCATGATTGGTGATTGGTATTAAGTGTGTTTTAAATGAGTTGACTGTTGAATGTTATTTGTTGATTGTTATTTGGTAATTATTTTATGACTGAAAAAACAGAAATTACAAAAGAAACCGTTCTAACCGCCCTTGAAACCGTTATGGACCCCGAAATCCCCGTTATTTCGCTCCTCGAGATGGGCATCATCCGGGATGTAGAGATGGGAAACGGCCGTGTTGAAGTGACCCTAACCCCTACCTTTTCTGGCTGTCCTGCGCTGGTTGAAATGGAAACACTTATCCATGAAGCCATCATCGCTTTGGATGACGTCGAGGTGATTGTCCACAAGCAGTTCAACCCACCTTGGACAAGCGATTGGATTTCAGACGAGGGCAGACAAAAGCTAAAGCATTTTGGTCTCCAGCCTCCAAACCGACACGGGGGCAATCTTGTGATGACCTTTTTTGATGTTGTCACTTGCCCTCGCTGCGAATCAAAAAACACCACGCTTAAAAACAGCTTTGGCTCGACACTTTGCCGAGCCATCTGGTATTGCAACAGTTGCCAAGAGCCGTTTGAGCAGTTTAAACCGCTCTAAAGGGCTGTCTATCACAAATAATGAACCTCAACTTAGGGTTGACGAAGCCCTCAGTCACCACCTCATTTGCCACCGCAAGGGCTGGAAAACCTAGCCCTTACATCTATCTATACTTAGGAATGAATTACCCAGCTAGGCGGTGATACATGATCAATCATGTTGGGTTAGCCTGAACCTGGGTAATACTAACCTGTTTGAGCAGGTTTCCGTCGCTAACCGGTGGATTAATCCAGCGGTGGTTATGGGTATGTACACCCCTCAATTAAATGCGGTCTGACATCATTTCATTTGAAGACAATACGTTAGGTAAATTTTCAAGTTGGGGTAATTTAGCCAATGGTTGACTTGGTAACGCAATTTGTAATACCCCAAACAGCACAAAGAGAATTCCCAAAATCGCCCACAATGAAGGCACTTCATTTAGAAATACGGCCGCTACCCCAATCGCTAATACTGGCTCAAGTGAGGTAATAATCAACGCCTGTGACGTTGCCAGATAGCGCATCCCTTGATTAAAAAAGAGATAAGCTAATCCCGTGCACAAAATTCCCAGTCCCAATAATGGCGTTATATTGATGATAATCTGGCTAGCTGAACTGACAGTTGCCAATGGTAGCAAAAGTAAAAAGCTAAAAAATTGTTGCCAAAAGGCAATATAGCTATTAGGTACAAGTTTCGTTAAAGACTTTGAGGCAATCATTAAAATTGCATAAGTTACCCCGGCCCCTAGCGCCATCATGTTCCCTAAGAATAAATTAGATTCAATTGAGAACGAGCTAAATCCCGCAATCAAAAATAATCCAGCAACCGAAAAAATTAAATTGTAGAGCGATTTGGTAGGTATCGCTTCCTTTAAAAATAGCTTTGAATAAACGACTGAGATGCATGGCGCGATATACGTCAAAAAAATTGCGTTGGCCACGGTGGTGTGCATAAATGCCCCAATAAAAAGCACCGTCATGGCACAGTAAGCCACGCTCACAATCAAGGTTCTTCCCACATAACGAAGACGGAACACTTGCCACTCTTTTTTAATTACGACAACAATCAAAATAAATCCAGTCGCTAAAATGGCTCGAAAAAAAGCGATGGTTTGCATATCTAATCCGCTAATCTGACGGGTAAACACGCTAATTAATGAAATCAATACAGCATATGAAATAAGATACAAAAATCCAATGGGGCGACTCATTCACAATCCTTCTGTCTGCGAAAAAATACAATAAATAACAACCTATTCGCAGATTAAAACGATTACGATCAAAAATCGATCCAGCGTATTTTGGTTTACATTTTGAGTGTAAATGAAGTGGGATTAGGACAACATGTCTTATAATTATCGATATACGAATGCACATTTTTCATGTAAAATGAAGTTGATACAGTCGGTTCGTTCAATTTTCTATCATCTTTAGATTGAACTACAAAACACCTTTCCTCAGGAGGGAAACATGGATCCAATTACTACTACTATCATTGCTGCTATTTTGGCTGGTGCTACGGTTGGAGCTACTGACGTCGGGGCACAATTGGTCGTCGATGCCTATCAAGGTGTAAAGACTCTGATCATCCACAAGTTTGGCGCACAAAGCGATCTTGCCGACGCTATCGAAAAGGTAGAAGCACGCGCTGATTCTGATGCAAGGCAAGCCGTTCTTCAAGAAGAAGTAGCAGCAGCCAAGCTTGATCAAGATGATGAAATTTTGGCTGCTGTACAAGCGTTACACAAACAGCTTAAGGAAAACAAAGATGAGCGCATTCAAACGATGATTGGTTCCTTTGGCGGGGAGCAGTTTATGCGTGGCAAAGGGGGCAAAATGGCACAAAAAATGAAAGATTCACCACACGGCAAACAAAGAATGGAGTAGCATGCGTAACCTAGACCATTTTAAAGACCGTGAGGCTGCTATTGCTGCATTTGATCGCCTTTGGGAAGATGATCGCGGTTGGATACTCGCTTTTACCGGTTTTTCAGGCTTTGGCAAATCAACTTTACTCGACTGGCTGGAAGAAAAGCGCTGTAGAGAGGCGGAAATGTCGTACGCCTTGCTGGGTGTTGGGGAATATTCGGCCAACCTTCGCGCCTTTTTTCACGACCTCTTTGACACGCCCCTGCGCCAAAAGCTCCCTGAGCATGCTCTACAACAGTATTATAGCCACTATCATGATGCCGTAGACAGCTTAAAGAAGCGAAAGGTGGCGTTCGAAGCCAAACAATTGATGGAAAATGCGGAACAGGGGAACCAATCTATAAATCTCAACTTAGCCAAAGCCGTTCAGGAAATGGAAAATCAAGCCAACACGTCTATTTTTGAAGCGTGGCTAAATTGTTTTGAGCAGCTAAACAGTGAATCAAAAATTGTCATCCTGCTCGATAATTATGATATTTTTCAGGATCAAATTGCCGTCGAGACATTAAAACAGTTCTGGCAGCTTTGGCGGCGGGCCAAATCACGGGTTCCAGCACTTCGGGTGCTGATTGCCAGTCGGGAACCTATTCGTCACACCAATGAGATTCGTCTTTTTCAGCAAGGGTTGATTGATAGCGAGCTTGAGCCACTGCCAGAGGGGGACAGCGATGCGCTGTTAAGCAGTATGGGGGTCACAGATGTGGCATTTCAGGAGGCGGTTTATAAAAAATTAGCCCACGGCCATCCATTGATTACCAACATGGCGGCAGAGGCTTGGCTGGATGCAGAAGGAACATTAACGGCTACTGATGTCCCTTCGCTGACGACCCATGCCGAGGCAGTCAATTGGGTGCAAGGGCGCATCTTGAATCGCTTGGAGGGGGCAAACAAAGAGGCTGTACGCTGGGCAGCTTTGCTGCGCTGGTTTCATGCCGAAAGCCTCGAAGCCATTTTAGGGCAATCCATGACTTCCGATGAATTTCAGGCATTTTCGAACCGGGCATCCATTATTCGACCGCGGGTAAATCCCAAGGCGTGGGCCTGTCACGATTTGGTGAGGCAAGTTCAGATGGGATATCTTCAGCAGGAACGCCCTGAACAATTTTTACATTTTCATAAAAGGGCTCGCGACTATTTTGTTGAAAATAATCAAATTCTTGACTCTCTTTACCATCATTTCTTTATTGATCCCGAGAATGCATTTGAAATTTGGCAGAAAATTGAAGCTGAAGCCGCTTTCAATTTCAATCATACGGCTTGGCAAGCCATTATAGAGATTGGGCTTGCGCCTGAACATCAGCTTTTGCCTCAACAGCAGGCCGAAATATGGCATCGCGCTGGGCGGCGTCACTACTATCGGGCCGAATGGGATGAGGCTATTTATTTTTTTGATCAAGCCCTCTCTCGCTTCAACGACATCGGTGACCGACTCGGGCAGGCCAACGTGCTTATGGCCATTGGCGATGTCCAGCAGTTTCGTAAAGAGCTCGACGCCGCCCTTGACAGCTACAATCAAGCCCTCTCTCGCTTCAACGACATCGGTGACCGACTCGGGCAGGCCAACGTGCTGAAGGCCATTGGCGATGTCCAGCAGTTTCGGGATGACCGCGACGCCGCCCTTGACAGCTACAATCAAGCCCTCTCTCGCTTCAACGACATCGGTGACCGACTCGGGCAGGCCAACGTGCTGAAGGCCATTGGCGATGTCCAGCAGTTTCGTAAAGAGCTCGACGCCGCCCTTGACAGCTACAATCAAGCCCTCTCTCGCTTCAACGACATCGGTGACCGACTCGGG
>JBCCFD010000110.1:0-17952 GCA_039029915.1 Chloroflexota bacterium | reverse complement strand
CAACCCGACCACATCTGATAGGCAAATTGCCCGAGTGGATATTCCTCGCTGGGTGGCTGATGATGCTGAGGCGGTAACGGCCGTTCACAGCCTGATCGTGAGTCAATGCCAAATTATGGGGGATTACCCTTACGTGATTGCGCGGGCGGATGAGATGGCTGTGGTGGGACGACAGGATGCCGCAGAACTTAACTTTATGCTGGATGTCATTATGGATCGACACGGCGTTGGGTCTGAGCTAACAGCCAAAGCGGGTAGTAAAGAGCTGGCCCGAAGCGGCAAAACCCGTCACGAAGGATTCTAGAATTTTAAACCCCAAGTTTTTTTGAAAACCCTTGGGGTCTTGTTGAAGAGACACTATGGAAAACGAAAACCCACAAATTGGACGGATTTTAAGAGCCAGCACAACGGGCTTTGCTGTTGGCTGTCGCGTTGGGCAGTTGAATCAGCCCGCCTTTGGTGCACTGGTTAAAGCTCAGCCGGTTGATCATCGAGAAGCGATCTACGGTCTGATTTACAACATGAACATTGATGATGATCAGCTTGTACGTCGATTGGTGTTAGCTGAAAATCCGCCTACGTCTGTGATTGAAGATCAGCGCCGCAACCGCCTTTTGCCAATTGAAATGAGCGTGATTGCGATTGGGTACGAGCAGGACGGTGTTATTCAGCACGGGTTACCACCTCGACCTCCGCTAAACCTTGATCCGGTTGAACTGGTTATTGACGCACCAAATATTGTTGAATTCACGGAGCGATTGAGCTATTTGCGACTTATTTTGCGAGCCACAGGTAGTCCTGTGCCAGTTGATCAACTGTTAGTGGCGCACATTTTGGATGTGTATCGACTGCGGGGAGATGATGGGATGTGGGCAACGGCCGTTACCCAAGAGCTAATTGAACTCCTTCGAAGTAACTACGATATCCTTATTCCCACACTTGAAGCGTTGAGTGATGCTTTACCTAATTTAACATTGACTAACTGATTGTTAGTTAGAGATCTAGGGGAAATTGTTTTAATGCGTATTCAGAAGTATCTATTTATGTTTTGGATATGGTTTCTCATCATTGGATGCACGTCTACGACAAATGTAAGTAATGATGCACTCATAGAGGAAGAAGCTACAGAGGTGATTGAAACCCAACTGCCTCCAACGCAACAATTGCCTGAACCCACCTCAACCACAGAAATTGATGCATTAAGTTTATTGCAAACTGCTGAAGAGAATTTCTTTTTATTAACATCCTATTCTATAAGCGGAACACATGCTACAACTTTTGGTACATTTCCTGAAGACTCGGGTGATGTTGGTTTTTGTGATGTCGACATTTCAAATATTCTAATATATTGTGAAACAGGATTTGACCTTTTCCGCAAAGAAAATAGGTATTGGCGAGCGTCTCTAAATGAGCCTTGGATTGAGCCTACAGAATCTACAACGGGGCGAATGGATGTTTTGATTCGGGCGTTTGAAGCTTGGGCAGTTGGGCCAGGTTTAGTGCAATATAGATATCAAGGATTTCCGACTGTTGAAATACTTTCCATTGTAAAAGAACTCCAATTTTCACAGGAAACGACCTTTGATGGTTTTGAGGTTGTTGAGTTAACCTTTTCCATAGATGACGCTTACCATGATCAGCTTAATTACACAGGTGGACTAGCTACTCAAACGATGGGAACTATGCGTGAAGCTGCTAATATGCTAGAAGGTAGTGGTAATGGATATGTTTTAATTGATAAGGAGCAAACCCTAGTTCGGTTTATTTCAATTGAAAGTGAAGCAACTGTTGATGATTTTGAAGCGACGACATCTACTACAGTCACGATCTCAAATTTTAATGAGCCAATGGACTTTAGTGAAATAGAAAACCAAATTCAAATTGATATTGGCGAAGAATAAAAATAATAATTAGCTTGCATGTGGCAACAATTCAATAATTGATGAGTTTGCCTACATAGAGATTTTTGGAAGCATTTATGGAAGATTCAATTGGATATATCATCGGGGGTGGACTTAAGGAAGGCTTTCGCATTCGGCTCACCGTAGCAGCGGATGAGGTGCAGGAAGGCAGTTTTGTGGTCGTAGATAGCGGCCGTTTCCGCTACTATGGCTTAATCACCGACCTCCAGCTTGGCGCTACGGACCCTCGTTTTGCCGATGAAAAAACTGATCGATTACAGCCTGCCATTCAGCAAGCGCTCTTGGGTAAAACGTTGTTTACCACGCTCATGATGTACCCTACTTTGATGATGGACATGGGGCCTGAGCTTGGCACTGAGGCCCATCACGAATGGGCAGAGTCAGTTGAGCAAGGAAAAGAAAATCCCGGCCCACGCCCTGTTAAGACGGTGCCTGCACATCATGCTGAAGTGCGGGCTGCTAATGAAGCTGACGTCGCTGAGATTTTTGGCAAAGATGGCTTTGTGATTGGGCATACTATTGAGCAAGGCTATCCTGTACGACTCGATTTGAACAAGTTTGTACAGCGGTCTAGCGGTATTTTTGGCGCGACGGGGACCGGTAAGAGCTTCCTGACCCGCATGGTGCTGGCTGGCTTGATGGATGCAGATGCGGCTGCGGCGCTGGTTTTTGATATGCACAATGAGTATGGTTTTGATGATTCTGATTCAGACCGAAATATCAAAGTGCTGGGCTTGCGGTCGCTTTTTGGTACCAAAGTGCAGGTGGCTGGCTTAGAAAGCACGGTTGGTGGGCAAAACCCTGATTTTACGCTCCAGTTGGCACTCAGTGATTTTGAGATTGCGGATATATTGATGCTTTCTGAACAGTTGGCGCTAACCGACACAGCTTCTATCACGCTCAATGCCCTGACGCGAAGTTTTAAACAAGATTGGTTTTATCAATTTATGCAGCTCATTCCGGGCGCTGTTGAAACGGACCCTGAAACGGGCAAAACGGTGCCTGCGCCTGACTCGGTAGCGGCTTGGGCAAGAGAAAATAATATTAATGACAAAGCAGCAGAAGCATTGCATCGCCGCTTGAGCGTTATTTATGAACGGCCGTATATCATCAAAAACCCACCCAATGATCCGGTGAGTGCAATTGTGGATAAGCTTGAAAACGGCCGTCATATCATTTTGAGCTTTGGTAAATTTGATAATGACCTTGATTACCTGCTGGTCTCAAACCTGTTAACGCGCCGCATTCGACAACATTGGGTCAAAAAAACGGAAGCTTACAAAAGCGAAGGGGCACCAAAACCGCGCCCGCTGCTCATTGCCATCGAAGAAGCCCACAAAATTCTGAATCCACAGCTGGCAAGCCAAACTACCTTTGGCATTATTGCCCGTGAATTACGCAAATATTTTGTGACGTTGCTGGTAGTTGATCAACGACCGTCTGGAATTGATGACGAAATTATGTCACAGCTGGGCACCCGCATTACCGGCTGGCTAGGTGATGATGACGATATCCGGGCTGTGTTAACGGGGTTAGCCGGGCGAGACCAGCTGCGAGGCATGCTGGCTAGGCTACAAGAAAAAGAAGAAGTTTTGCTGTTAGGCTGGGGGGTAAAAATGCCAATCCCCGTCAGGTCACGACGATATGATCAAGCTTTTTATGATGAAATGAAAGGAGCCAGTCGAAGCAGTGGCTCAACTGAAAGCCTAGATGAGTTTAATAAGTCAATATTTGGCTAATTTTTAAAAACAAAAACTTACGATTTTTGGCCTAGATAGTCAACAATATGCTATCCAGAAATCGTAAGTCTGGGTCATCCTCTTGTTTCCAAAGGGATTAGGCGTTTAATAAAACGGTTGGAAAGTTTCCTAGATTCAGCCACGGGGAGAGCCGAGGCCAGATTTGCTCAGAGTCAATGTTGGTGGCTCGTTTCTGGGTGCTAAGCGAATCCGACTGTGGGGCATTCGAACTTATAAGGGCGTCTACACTGAACATTGACTTTGGAAGTATTAAATTTTTTGTTGAATTTACCTGTACATCAGTTGCATACCGAATATTTGTTAAGCTAATCATTTTTCCCTCACAATACATTATAAATCCAATACAAATTAAAAATTCTTGCTCGATATCGCTAGATTTTGCCGTCAAAGCGGCATAATTAGCTGCTTATAGTTGAGCATTCATGGCCTGCATGCGATGCGCCATTGTTTTCATGACTTTGAGTGAAAACATGGGCGTCAGTTGCACGTGCATTTTGAACTTTTGCTCGTTAAGCGGGATTAGTTTGCAATCTGTTTTGGCGATAGCCGTTGCGCTGCGGGGCAAATCACTAATCAAAGCCATCTCACCAACCATTCCATTTTTGCGAACGGTTTCCACAACTTGATTGCCAATCATGATTTCAATTTCACCTTCTTCTACAAGATACATGACATCTCCATATTCGCCCTGCTCGAAAATAATCGCGCCAGCTGGAAATGTTTCGACTTCTGCAACTTGTTTGAATAGATTTACGGTGCTCATGATTTGGTTCCCTTTTTTTATTACGTACTCGGTTTTTTACGATATAAGCAGTATAGGGAAAACAGGCGTAGGTTGATATGATACAGGGATCAACGGATCTGTTAATTGCTTATCATGATCTTTGTATGATTGTGTGAGGGACGTTTTGTGGTGTTTTTTTCGGATGGCCAGTAATTCGGAATAGGTGAAAAGCGCGTAGCTACTTTTCACCTTTTCCGAATTTTTCTTAAACTAGCGGCACGGCCGATTCTATAAACGCATCCATATCTTCTTTCATTTTTTGCAAAGAGGGTAAATGGGCATACATCATGTGACCCGCTTCGTAGTAATGGCTGCTAATGTTGGACATCACCATAGGATCTAGCTCCATATGGTTGAGCGTGTATTCTGCGGCGAGGAATGGGGTGGCTAAATCGTAATAGCCGTTGGCAACATAGATTTTAAGATAAGGGTTCATCGTCATTGCCTTGCGGAGCGTCTCAGCTACATTGACAAACTCATTTTGGTGAGGCTTATAATCCCATGGGTGAACCCTTCCCGTTAAAATTTCATAGGGCAAGTCGCTTTCAAACTCAAGTTCAAACCGCACATAATCATTGAACGTCGCCGTGTAGGGTCCTTGAATGACCGCATAACTGGGATCGTACTCAAAGGTTTCAGAAACGGCCGTCCTGTCAATCCCCTTAAACCGACTGTCCAACCGGCCAACAGTGCGCTGTTCGCTGCGCAAAAGCTCTTTGCAAAACCGCATATAGTGAATGCGAAGATTAGAATTTTTGACGTAAGCCAAAGAAAGACCCAAATAGCGGGCCAGTTTCTTCTCAACAGCCGCCTTTTCCTTCGCTTCAATTGAAGATCCCTTCATGAGAGCGAGTGTGTAAGCTCCCATCGCAAAAGTACGGGCTTTTTCCATCGTCTTTTTCAGATCGGCCTGTAAATCTTTATCTAGTTTTTTGTGATACCAAGCTGTGGCCACCATAGTGGGGAAGTACAAAATATAGGGAAGATCGTTACCAATCGGGAAGCGAACTGTTTGGAAATTTAAAACAACAGAAATTAATAAAATGCCGTTTAGATACATGCCGTGTCGTTCTTGCAAATATCCAGACAGCCCTGCGGATCGCGTAGTGCCATAGCTTTCACCGGCTAAAAGCTTAGGTGATGTCCAACGGCCGTATCTTGTGCAATAAAGCCGTATAAAGTCGCCAACCGATTCAATGTCTTTTTTAAAGGCGTGAAACTCGCTTGGCTTTTGCCCAGGCACGGCACGACTATACCCCGTACTTACTGGATCAATAAAAACGAGGTCTGTTTTGTCTAAAATCGAATATTCATTTTCGATAAGCTTATAGGGCGGCTGCAGTAAATTACCATCTTCATCCGTTAAAATACGGCGCGGCCCCAAAACGCCGAGATGGAGCCAAACCGAAGAGGAGCCTGGACCACCGTTATAGGCAAACGTAATTGGCCGTTTTGATAAATCATCGACATCATCCCGCGTGTAGGCGATAAAGAAAATAGAAGCTTTTGCTTTTTCACCCTCTGATTTACCATCCTTTTCCGACTCCTCTTTTAAAACGATTGTGCCGCAGGTCACCGTGTAATCAAACGGTTCACCATTAATGGTGACCGCATGTTTGGTGATTTTTAAAGAATCTTGAGGAACTTCTGAAGATTCATTTGATTCGTTTTGTGATTTATCAGACATATTTTTCTCCTGAAACGCACGCTACTTAGTGAGCATCCATAAATAATTTATGGAAATGATAGATGCTCTTCTAGTGACCTGAGCTTTTGTCACTGTAAATTTTGCTGACTCTATCTTACAAATACCAATAACTCTTTTGACACAAGAGTGTTTCATTTGAAGAGAAGAGACCTTAGGACTGTAATTTTATCATGATCATCAAATTAATAAGAATGCTCAGAAAAATGACCCAACTTGTTTTATATACTATCGCGAGAGTTGATGTTGATGGGTTTGAAAATATTCCCAAAGAGGGGGGCTGTTTAGTTATTAGCAACCACGTTGGGCGGCTTGATACATGGCTTGGATTCATCATGGCGAATCGAGATGACACCATTATCATGATTGCAGACAAATATGCTCAAAATCGTGTCCTTAAATTTTTGGGTGACGCCATTGATACGATTTGGGTCAATCGTGACGGTGGAGACATTCGCTCTTTGCGCAAAGCACAAAAGCGCCTTAAAGCAGGTGGATTAGCAGTGATTGCACCCGAGGGGACGCGTAGTCCAACGGAAGCGTTGATTAAGCCAAAAGCGGGCGCTGCCTTTTTGGCGGGTAAAGCGGAAGTGCCAATTGTGCCCATTGCGCTGGCTGGCACAGAGGATAGTGTGGTGAGCCAGCGCTTGCGTCGTTTTCGTCGCTTAGATTTACGGATTCGCGTGGGTAAACCGTTTACGCTGCCGCCCATGCCAAAGCGCAATAAGGAACAGTTTGTTGAGGATGCGACGGAAGAGATGATGTGCCAAATCGCCTCGCTGCTACCGGAAAGGTATCGGGGTATCTATGCGGATAAGGCGCGCGTCGCGGAGCTGGTTGAAAAAAAAGGGAAGGAAATCGGCCATTGAGGCTGGAGATATTCGTAGCCGAGCTGTGTTTCTAAATTATTTGTAATTGTAGGACTTATGCACCCTGAGCTTGCCGGAGGGTCAAGATTGTCACTTCGACAGGCTTGATGACCACTAATTGCGTAAGCTCTAATTCGTTTATTGTCGTTGTTTTTCAACGAAACATCTGCGATTTAATATTGAACGGCCGTTTCTCGTTGAGCTTTTCTCCAAAACACGGATAATTACTCCACTTTTGAGGCAAACCGAAAATAGTTTACAGATAATCTGAGGCGCAAAATGGTTTGCTGAATAAATGTTCACGGAGAACTGTGTGTTAACTGGCTTAATCAAAACGATGCGTCCCCGACAGTGGACCAAAAATTTCTTTGTTTTTGTGCCGCTTTTTTTCGATGGCAAAATTTTAGACCCCACCAGCTTGTTTAGAGCACTGATTGCGTTTGGATTAATGTGTCTCATGTCGAGTGCTGTCTATCTCATGAACGACCTAGCAGATATTGAGAGTGACAAACAGCACCCCATCAAAAAATTTCGGCCGTTGCCCGCTGGGCAACTCCGTCCAGCCGTCGCGCGCATTGCATCCCTCCTCTTTGCTATAGGTAGTTTAGTGATTGCCTTTATCCTTGAGCCTAATTTTGGGTTCATCATCCTCTCCTACCTTGTGGTGCAAATTGGATATACATTCTGGCTGAAGCACGTCGTTTTATTCGACATAATGATTGTGGCGGCGGGGTTTGTCCTGCGCATTGCAGCTGGCGTTGCCATAATAGAGGTCGAGCGTTTCTCACCGTGGCTCTACCTATTCGGCGGATTTTTGGCGCTTTTCCTAATCTTGGGCAAGCGGCGTCATGAACTGGTGCTTTTAGGAGAGAATGCGGGTAATCATCGGGCGATTCTTAAAGAGTATAATCTTGATTTGATTGACCGACTTCTGGGCACCGTTACCACAAGCGCGATTCTTTCATACAGTTTATATACGTTTTTAGCCGAAGGGTTGCCTGATAATAATTTTATGATGCTCAGTATTCCTTTTCCCCTGTTTGGCATTTTTCGATACCTGTACTTAATTCATGTAAAAGAGGAAGGGGGCACGCCTGAGGAGATTTTTCTACGCGATCGGGTCCTGCAGGCAACAATGATTTTATACGCCATCGTGGTATTTGTGGCGCTTTATATTTTATGACCGTCGCCACCGCTCCAGGAAAGATCATCCTCTTTGGGGAACACGCGGTCGTTTACGGCCGTTCCGCTATCGCTGCGCCGGTATCCCAGCTGAGAGCAACGGTTGTTATTGAAAATAGTAAAAGCCGCGATGTTCAGCTCATTGCCCCCCAAATTCAGCGCAAACGAGTTCTTAGCAATGCACCCGACAATGATCCCTTTGCCATGACCGTGCGCTTGTTTGTCAAGGCCGCCCGAATCCCCTTTGTGACAAACCTCAACATTACCATTCAAAGCGATATTCCCATTGCGGGTGGCATGGGAAGCGGGGCAGCGATCACCGCCGCCATGATTAGAGGATTAGCGAACCATTACAACAAAACTGACCTGCTGGACCCCGCTTGGCTGTCTGAGCTGACCTATGAAGTTGAAAAAATTCATCACGGGACCCCCAGCGGGATTGACAACACGGTCGTTTCCTATGAGCAACCCCTTTTTTTTATAAAAGCCGCCCCCAAAAACGTTATTGAACCATTTACCGTCGGAAAACCGCTTCAATTTTTAATCGGTATTACGGGGATTCGAAGCCAAACAAAGCTGGTTGTTTCAGATGTTCGCGCGCAGTGGGAAGCGGCACCGCAACGATTCGAAGCGATATTTGATGCCTGTGGCGAGATTGCCAAGAAGGCTCGGCAAATGATTCAAGTAGGGGATGCGCGCCAATTAGGGGCCCTGATGAATAAAAACCAGCAGCTCTTAATGGAGATGACGGTCTCGTCGCCTGAACTAAACAGATTAACTGACACCGCGAACCAAGCTGGTGCTTTAGGGGCTAAGTTAAGCGGTGCAGGGCGGGGTGGAAACATGATTGCTCTCGTGACTAACGAATCAGAAACGGCCGTTAAACAAGCGCTTCTCAAAGCAGGTGCAACGGCCGTGTACGCGACTACCCTAGCATAAACGAGTCACTTTTATAGACTGGTAAAAAGTAGATAGTATGTAGGCGGAAACTGTTTCACCTCATCTCTTTTTCATCTTGTCACACCTCACTAAGCACCCTCGCACCATCCTATCAGATCGGTTATGATTACGATGGTTCATTTGCTCCACAGATTCCAAAGGTTTTCTACCGCTGATGAACCCGTTATGGACAAGAAAATTTTGTAGTCTAAGTTAAGTTCAGCCAAAATTATTATCAAAGATAAAAATCGATTTGAGCTGTACGTCAAAGCAAACAAAAATAGAGCAACAGATTTTTTATCCGTCTAACCTTTTTTGTTTGCACTTACTAATTGGATGATCCAAAACACCATCGAAGACAATTCAATCATTCCTAACTTGTGGACCCTGTGTGATGGGCAACAGCTCAAACATCTGTTTAAAGCTGCTCTAGCAACGCTAGAAAAGCAGTATGAGTACGTTAATCAGCTCAACGTATTTCCTATTCCTGATGGAGATACGGGCACGAATATGCTGTTGACTCTTCGCAAAGCGTATGGTGCGATTCAACACAGCGAATCTGCCCACATTGGTCAAATTGCAGCCCAGTTTGCTCGTGGAGCTTTGATGGAGGCGCGGGGGAACTCTGGCGTGATCCTAAGCCAAATCTTTCAAGGGTTAGCCGATGGGTTACAAGAAGCGGAAACAGCCTCCACTCAATTGATGGGCGATGCCATGATGCTCGCTTCGAGCAAAGCTTACAAGAGTGTTTCTGACCCGACAGAGGGGACGATATTAACGGTGATCCGTGAAACGGCCGTTTCAGCTGAAGCGTATCAAGGCAACGATTTACGCGCATTTTTCGAGACTGTTCTTCAGCAAAGCAAACAAACTTTGGCAAAAACACCAGAGCTTCTGCCGATCCTTAAAGAGTCAGGTGTCGTTGATTCAGGGGGGCAAGGTCTGGCGTATCTGTTTCAAGGGATGGTTGATTGGATTAATGGAAAGCTGCAGCCGATAGAGCCAGTTGATTTACCAACGGCCGCTTCCCTGCCTGCCCAAGCGCACGCTGTGCCTGAAGGCGGTCAGCTGGAAAACCCGTATGATGTGCAATTTTTGCTGTTTGGTGAAAACCTTGATGTTGATGCCATGCGCCGTAAAATGGATGAGATCGGTGATTCAACAGTTGTTGTTGGTGATGCGTCGCTCATCAAAGTGCACGTGCATGTTAAAAATCCAGGCGAACCGTTAAGCTATGCGGTTCAATTTGGGCAAATTGATGATGTGGTGGTTGAAAACATGCAGGCTCAGATGGAAGCGATTGTTGGTGGGGCAACCGAAACGGCCGTTGATGCATTTGAAGCACAAGATGATCAAATTGGTGTCGTTGCTGTAGTTCCTGGTGATGGATTCGCAACCATCTTTAAAAGCATGCGAGCCTCCCAAATAATTGCTGGCGGGCAAACCAATAACCCGAGCGTTGAAGATATTTTAAACGCTATTGAATCAGTAACGACAAACAACGTGATTGTTTTACCCAACAACAAGAATATCCTTTTAACGGCCGAAACGGCCAGCCAAATGAGCCAGAAAAAAGTGAAGGTTGTGCCTACTAAAACAATGCCACAGGGCTTAAGCGCGATGGTGGTGTTGGAAGTAGATGGTGAGCTAGAACAAACGGCCGTGATGATGAAGGCCGCTGCCGAAGAGATAATGACGGCTGAAGTAACCCGCGCTACGCGGACAGTTGAGCTTGACGGTGTGGCTGTTCAGGAAGGGGATATTATCGGATTATTAAACGGCCGTTTAACTGTCGCTGGTGATGAGATAACGGCCGTTATCAAACAGCTTTTAGACCAAATCGATATGGATGAGATGGAAATTATCACCCTTTACTCAGGGCATGATGTCACCGCTGAAGCAAAACAAAATTTACATCACCAGCTTCAAGCGTTCTATCCAGATATTGAATTTGAATTACATGATGGTGGTCAGCAACACTATGATTATATTTTAGGGATTGAATAATGATTAAAATTGTGGCCGATAGTGCCTGTGATGTGCCAGAAGATATGGCTGAAAAATTAGGTATTACCATTGTGCCTGTGTTTATTAATGTTGGAGATCAATCCTATGTGGATGGGATCGAAATGAGTCGGAAAATGTTCTACGATCAGCTTTCGAGCTTTCCGCAGCATCCATCTACAGCTGCGCCCCCCGCTGGCACGTTTACGGAAATCTATAACCAGCTTGCTCAAGAAGGGGCGACTCAGATTATCTCTGTGCACATTGCGGATGCGTTAAGCAATACTTACAACGCCGCCCGCGTTGGCGCAGAAGCTGCCGATGTACCCGTGACGCTTGTTGACACAGATCAGGTCACAGTGGCGGCTGGCTTGCTGGTCATCCTGGCGGCCGAGGCGGCTCAAAACGGCCGTTCTCACGATGAAATTGTGAGCCTACTTAATAAGAATATTCCGAATACGCGCTTTTTTGGTATGATTAACAATCTTGATGCGCTCCGTCGCAGCGGGCGCGTCAACTGGGCACAGTTTGGTTTTGGCACCCTCTTACAAATCAAACCAATCATGATGATTGCTGATGGGGCCATTGAAGTCGTTGCCCGCGTAAGAACGCAAAAAAAGGCGATTCCACACGTTCAAGAGTTGATGAAAGGATTAGCCCCCTTTGAACGGGTTGTGATCGTTCATACTGATTCATTGCCCTTGGCTGAGAGACTCCATGCGAAAGTAGTCGAGATGTTTCCCGGACAAGATATTCCGATTATGGAAGTAGGACCAGCTGTTGGTACTCACATTGGGGCCGGGGCTGTTGGCTTTGCCAGCGTATCAAAACGGTAAAGCGTCTATACCCTAAGGGTTTCGTCTCAAAATGACCAAGGGCCAAGCTAAAAGCCCTTAGAGTCTACTTTGATAAACAGATAGAATATGAAAAGCAAAGCATTTAATCGCTTAGAGCGTGTTTTAAAGTTAGAAAAATCGTACGGGTGCAAAAATACGGCCGTTGTTGGTGGAATCCGCCAATTCGCTAATTTTTGGGTTGAGCAGGCTCGGGGCGAAGCTGTTGATGAAGGGGACAAGGCGCTTGTTGAACAAATTGCCGAATCGCTAACGGATTACAACAACCTGCCTGGCCCCGAAGCTCGCGGTCAGTTGATTGATAATCTGCTCGGTAAAATTCAAGCGCGAAAAGCTAGACTGCCTCAAGACAAGAAGCCTGACCAACCGCCTCAGAAGCAAGAAAAACGGTCGCAGCGCGGAGACCCGAAACCCCAGCAACAAGAGAAACGAGCTCAACAAGATAATCAGAAACCCCAGCGGGAACAGTCAAACAGGCCCAAACGGGAGCAGACGAACCGCCCAAAACAGGACAGGCAAAATCGTTCGTCTAAATCGACTTCCTACTCGAAGGGAGAGCCACAGGAGCGATTGCCTAAGTCGAGTAAGTGGTACCCTCTGCCAGAGATTGATATGGAAATGGCCGTTCCCGATCCGGAAGGTTTAGCTCAAACCGTCACCAAAATTAAAGGGATTGGGCCTAAAGTGGGTGAACATCTGACCAAGCTGGGTGTCACCTCTATTCTTGATTTGCTCTATCTTTTCCCAAGGCGACACGACGACTACACGCGCATGATTCCCATCCAGCAGCTTAAATTTGGTGACCAGGTCACCGTGATTGGCACGATTTGGGAAACACGCGCTCGGCGTACGCGCAACAATCAGGTTGTGGTTCAGTCGGTTGTGAGTGATGGGACAGCTAAAATACAGGCCACCTGGTTCAATCAGCCGTGGATTGCCGATAAGCTACAGGCTGGTTCACAAATTGTGCTAAGCGGCACGGTTGATCAATATTTAGGGCGATTGGTGTTGAATTCGCCTGAATGGGAACCGTTGGAAATCGATCCGCTTAAAACGCGCCGCATTGTGCCTGTTTACCCGCTGACTCAAGGGCTGTCGGGCAACCGCTTACGAGATTTTGTAAGAACGGCCGTTAAAGAGTGGGCTGCTAAAGTGCCAGACCCGCTGCCGGAGCCAATTCGAGAGAAACACAGCCTGTTTTCCTTGCCGCAAGCGATTCAGCAGCAGCACTTCCCTGATAATCATGATGCCTTATTCCATTCTCGGAAGCGTCTTGTTTTTGATGAGCATTTCTTGCTCCAATTGGGGATGCAAACGCAGCGTCAAGAGTGGCAAAGTAGCCCCTCTACCCCCATTCCCAATGAGCCTGTACACATGGTGCGCTTCCGTAATGCGCTATCATTTGAGCTAACGGGCGCTCAGCGCCGCGTCATTGACGAGATATTGGGGGACATGGCGCTGGCGACCGCCATGAATCGATTGCTACAAGGGGACGTAGGGGCTGGTAAAACGGTGGTTGCGGCCGCAGCAATAGTGGCTACGGTCGAATCTGGCATGCAAGCCGCGCTGATGGCACCCACCGAAATTTTAGCGGAACAGCATTTCCAAGGGCTTAGCCGCTTGCTTGAGCCACTAGGATACGAACTGCGCCTGTTGACAGGTAGTACCCCAGCTGCTGAAAAAACAACAATTTATAATGAATTAGCCATGGGCAATGTCCAAATTGCAATCGGCACCCACGCTTTGATTCAAGAGGCAGTGAACTTTAAGAATCTTGGGCTTGCCGTTATTGATGAACAACATCGTTTTGGTGTCGATCAGCGCAAGGCGCTGCGCGAAAAAGGGGAGATTGTTGGCGGAGAGCCGCACACACCACACGTGTTAGTCATGTCGGCAACACCTATTCCCCGTTCTCTTGCGTTGTCGTTATATGGCGATCTGGATTTATCAATTTTAGATGAGATGCCCCCAGGACGACAGGAGATTCGCACGAAGTGGATGCCGACGCGCGACCGAGAGCGGGCTTATCGTTTTATTGAACGCCAGGCTGATGAGGGGCGTCAAGCGTATATCATTTATCCCCTTGTTGAAGAGTCGGAAGCGGTTGATGCAAAATCGGCCGTGGAAGAGTATGACCGTCTGCAAAAACAGGTCTTTCCTAAGTTTAAGCTGGGTTTGATACACGGCCGTTTATCAAGCACCGATAAAGAAGAGGCGATGCGCGCCTTTTACAGTGGCGAAACAGACATCCTTGTTTCCACAACCGTGATTGAGGTGGGGGTGGATGTTCCCAACGCGACGGTCATGATGGTGGATGGGGCTAATCGGTTTGGGTTGGCTCAGCTTCACCAGCTGCGCGGTCGGGTTGGGCGCGGTGAACATCAATCTTATTGCATGTTGATTTCTGATGCGGGAACGGCCGTTGCAGAGGAGCGTCTGACTGCCCTTGAACAAACAAACGATGGCTTTGCGCTTGCTGAAAAAGATTTAGAAATTCGAGGCCCCGGTGAATTTTTCGGTCGTCGGCAAAGCGGGCTGCCTGAGTTGCAACTTGCCTCCTTGCTCGATATGGAGATGTTGGAGATGACCCAACAAGAAGCCCGTGCTATCGTTGAAAAAGACCCTAATTTAGAAATGGAAGAACACCAAGCGCTCCGTGAACGGGTTTCCAGATTTTGGGAGACTGCTGGGGATGTGAGCTAATTAAGAAGAAGAGAGTAGAGAAATCATTGCGATTTAATATACCAAGATACCTAATCACCTAATTACCAGTTATCTAATTATCAGTACCCAAGGACAAGGATTCCCATGACCCGCAGAGCTTTATATGCCGCTACTTTTGATCCTGTACATAATGGACATCTTGATTTAATGTATCGTGCCGCCGCAATTTTTGATGAGCTTATCGTGGGCGTTTACGACCATAACAAACCAACAAAATCAATTGTTTTTCCTGCGGATGAAAGGGTTGATATGATTCAACAGTCACTAGATTCTAAATATACGAATATCAAAGTGATGAAATACGGGGGCTTAACCGTTGAATTTTCTCGTCAGACTAAAAGCCAAGTAATGGTTCGAGGGATGCGTGTTTTCTCTGACTTTGAATTTGAGTTTCGCCTTGCGCTGGCGAACCAACGATTAGCACCTGAAATTGAAACAATCAACTTTATGACGGCTCAGAACCATACCTTTTTAAGCGGTACAACCGTTCGCGAAATAGCGTCTCTCGGCGGAGATGTCAGTAGCATGGTGCCTGAGGTCGTTGCGGAAGCGCTTTATCGTCGGTTTAATGGCGAGGCGGGTGATTCATACAATCGCCCCGTTCCGTTAAGAGACTAGTGTTCCGCCCAACAAAGATTGCCAGACAGCAAGTGGCGGAACCTGAGGTTTTGACAAACGGTTTGGATTCATTAGCCTAGCAAAAGAAGTTTGTCAAAATACTAGGGTCGTTTTTTGAATTGTTTACATAACAATCTGTTAAGCACTTCTGGAAAACTGTCGGGTATTTCGCTCACCTAAACCTTATGCGAACTTCTGGAGCAAAATAATGGTCAGGTAGAAGGCATTGTTTTTATCTTTTACCCCTTATCCCTTTCTTTATTTCACATCCGATCAAAAACACATTATAATACGGATTATAGTAATCAATATTGATTTAGCGTTGTTGAGGAACGTCGTATTTTGCACATAAGGCGCAACTCTTGTACTGGCTTGGCGAAATACTCAACAGTTTTCGGATTGTTTGCATAATAAACAGCTATAGATTTCCGAAAAACTGTAATAGAGGAAAACCATATGGATATTCAACATCTAGTTGATCGACTCGAACAAGTTTTAAACGAAAGCTATCGTTTCCCGATGAGCGCCTATCTTATGATTCACGAAGATAAAATCTTTAATATTGTGGATCAGATGCGCGTGTCCGTGCCAGAAGAAATTAAACGCGCGAATCGAATTGAGTCTGAAAAGGATCGCATTCTTGCCCAAGCAAAGGAAGAGGCTGAGCGTATTCGCGAACTTGCCAAGCAAGAAGCGGAAGAGCTAATTCAGCGGGATTCGATTACCTCTTCGTCACAAAATCGGGCTGATAACATTGTTGAACGGGCTCGACGTGAGGCTGAAGCGCTCCGGCTAGATGCTGATGCCTATGTTGTTGAGGTGCTAGCCAAACTTGAGGATGATTTGTTGCGCTCGCTATCGGTCGTTCGCAACGGGATGGACAAGGTTCAAGTTCACGAACCTGAAGCCCAAATTAATCATGAACAACCAGCTGAGTAACGCCAAAAGAGTTTCCCACGTTTGAATGAAATCAAGCCATAAAATTACATTTTTTGAAGCGAATGAAGAGCTGTCTCAAATTTATGATGAGATTGAACACCGGGTGTCAGAAGCTCAGACTAACAAACCTATTTGGCCCTGTCAGAAAGGATGTGACGCTTGCTGTCGGCGATTGGCACATGTGCCGGAAGTAACGGCCGTTGAGTGGCAGCAAATGCAGGTTGGTATTCAAAACCTATCTCCAGCAATCCAAGCACAGTTTTTAGAAAAAATAAGCGCTCTTAAAAATCATCAAGAAGGGTTCGTGACCTGTCCACTGCTTGATGAAGAGGCTGGCGCATGTCTTATTTATGAGCATCGCCCCGCTGCCTGCCGCATGTACGGCTTCTATGTTTCTCGTTACAACAATCAATGGTGCCAAGATATTGAAGACCTTTTCCAGGCTGGTGAGCTTGAGGGCGTCACCTTTGGGAACTTTGCCGCCATGACGCGCCACATTCAAGAACAATTTGGCGAACGTCAGTCAATCATTGCATGGGCAGAATCAATATCTTAAGTGAAACGAAGTTCCTGCTTTGAAAAAAACGACGGCGACAAACTTCGGAACACTTAAGCGGGGAACAGTTCGAAAAATGAGTTCTGCCACATGTAAGAGCCTCCTTGCCCCTTTTCTGCATTAATACCGCACCACTTTCCTTGACAAATAGTTGCCTGATTGCCAGAATACCCTGCTTTGGGGAACGGGAATTGATGTGCTTTGTTTAGTTCGATCCTTTTCCGTTCATCAAAAACAGAAATAGAAGAGGATCTATCTGGAAGGATTTGAATATGAAGAAGGTTTTGTGTTTGTTCTTGCTTGTGTTTGTTTTAGCCGCTTGTGGTGGAGAGACAGCGCCTGCCGAACCGGTAGATAATGCGCCCGCTGTGGCAGATACGGTACCAACGGCCGTTCCACCTACACCCACAATTGAAGCCACGCTCCCACCTCCCCCAACAATTGCGCCTGTGGCCACAGCCACGCCCCCAGCCGTCGCTGAAGCACCAACCGCCGAAGAGGACGAAACGGCCGTTATTCTTAATAGTCGGGAAGATTTTGGCACAAACCGGAATCTGTTAACGGGAGAGCTGGTTGATGACCCAGCCATGCTGCTACAGCGCCCAATCACCGTCAAAATATCAAACGCCCCACCCGGATTTGTGCGTCCACAAGCGGGTCTTAATGATGCCGATATCGTATTTGAACACACAGCAGAAGGAAGCGTGACGCGCTTTACTGCACTCTTTTACGATACAGCCCCCGAAAGCATTGGCCCTATTCGCAGTGCGCGACTTATCGATGTTGAACTGCCTGCTATGTATGATGCGGGGCTGGCCTTTTCAGGGGCAAGCAATGGCGTCAACCAACGGCTAAACAGCTCAGATTTCCAAACGCGGATTATTTATTCAGCCGAGCAAGGCTATTTCAGAACCGGCGAAGATAAGCCGTTTGAACATACGCTATACGGAGATGCGAATGGGTTCCGTCAGGCGCTTGCCACAAAAGGGCAAAACAATGCCCCTAACTTTGTGACGCACAATGTCTTTCACAGCTCGGCACCAGAAGGCGGGCAACCGGCTGGCTACGCAGCGATTGATTATCAATGGGAGACGGT
>JBCCFD010000109.1:0-18171 GCA_039029915.1 Chloroflexota bacterium | reverse complement strand
TTGTTTTGGAGCTTCTCGCCATAAAGTGCCCCGATTTTGGCGCGTGTGAGTAGCGTTTGTTCATAGAGCGTATTATTGTCTGGTGGCGTAACGGCCGTAATAAGCGCCTCCATCAGCTGCTTCATATCAGCCATTTCTTCATCTGAGAGATCCCAGCCCTGATAGAAAAGCTGATCGGTATCCCGTTCAGCCTGCCAGCGGACCGCTTGGCCTTCTTTCGTAATGGCATAAACATCGTCGGTGAGGGTTAGCCAGCCACGCACGACAAGCGGCTGTAGCTGTTTAGCATACGCTTCTGCTGAAAACCCGTGGAAGCTCATCTTTTGAGCAAGCTGTTCAGCGGTGTTAACGGGGTCGCCATATACTTTTTCTCCCCAAATGTGGCTAAACGCGTCCCACGCTGGGCCGGTTACATCTAAGTTTGCCCAGCTGGCTAGATGCGCATCATCGCGGAAAGCGGCTAAATCGTTGAGCCCGCGCCGAATCTTTTCAGCGACTGGTGAGGCATCTCCTTGATCGAAAAACATGCTTCTTTTGAGGCACGCTTTGAATGGCGTATCCGCGTTTAGGCAAGCATTGCGAAGTCGATGGATATAGTTTGCCAATCGAGCCATCTCTGCTTCAGGCAGAGGGGTGACTTCTTGAGCAGCGGTGACAATTGCCTGAATAATTTCGCGAGTGAGCGCTTCGCCTTTTTCGGTGAGTTTGAACTTGCCGTCAGAGACGGCCGTTAAATAGCCGGCCCCAGCGGTGCTATTGAGCCCTTGAGCAAGCGTTTCATCACTCGTGTAAGCTGCTCGTTCCTTTAAAATGGCCACACTAATAGGGTCGGGGGCTTCTGAATGAGCCATTTGACAGCTATTTAATATCTGGCCACTAATTTGGCGGGTCACAATAAAATCGCGCAATATTGGCATATATTCAGCATTGATGCCCTGTTGAACATTGCCCATTGCCGCTAAAAACCAATTATACTTGTCCATCCAAACTCCTTGTTAGTGGTGCAGGTTGCGGGTAGTTCGTTGCATAAGGCCTGCAACCTGTTGCCTGCAACTTGCAACTTGCTCTACATATCCCAAGTGGCGTCCCCGTGAAAATCGCCGTGATCTTTGGCGAGAAATGTCTCGATATTGGCTCGCTGGTCGCCGAGCCGGAAAAATGGGCCGTGCCCCGGATAGCACACGGTATCATCTGTCCAAGGCAGCACGACATTTTTGAGCGTTTGCAATGTTTCTTTAAAGCCCTCGTTTGACCAGGTGCGACCTGGGCCACCTTCAAATATAGTGTCTCCAACCACGATGCGGTGATCCCCTTCAATGGCAAAGCAGATTTGATCACCAATGTGTCCTGGAGCATAAATCGCTTTCAGGGTTGATTGACCAACTTTGACCGTGTCGCCATCTCGTAACCAGCGAGAAGCGGCCGTTTCTTTTCCGTGTGGTTCGTGCGGACCGTCGTTTGCCATGAGCGGTACATTTAGTCGCGTCATCATTTCATCTAAGGCCCCAATATGATCGATATGAGTATGAGTCAGTAAGATGGCAATCGGATTGCTTCCTTCTAGCATCTCAGAAAGGGTATCGGGATCATCTCCTGGATCAATCAGAACGCTTTCTTTTGTTTCACGACATACTAAGGCATAAGTGTTCATTCCCCACTGGCCGACTTGGCGAGTGATGAGCTCTAGAGTTGACATAAATCCTCCATATTTAATTGTGGGCTGATAGGTCTTGCGCAAATGACAAGCGGTTCTGGTGCAAAGATGGTGTCTGCTCTGCCATTTACCTTAGAGGATTGTATTCGGTAACTGGAAAAAAGTCGTTTAGGTTAAACTTTCCACCGGCCTATTGTTTTGACAAACCTCATTTGCTGGACAAATAAATGCAAACGGTTTGTAAAAACCTCAGGTTTCGTCCCTGATGGGATTCGGCAATCTTTGTTTAACGGATCACTAGCTGGTGGGTTCAACTTCAAACAAATCGGCAGTGTAGCCCATTTGTTGCAAAACTTGGTAAAGGGGCTGTGGGTCAGCCATGCGAATCGCACCAAACCACCATTCCCCTTGAGCACCGCGGAAAACATATGAACTGCCCGCGTGACGGCCGTCTATAGGAATTAGGAGTTGAGTAGGCTCTCCAGTCCGAACCATTGTGTTAAATTGAACCGGGCTATTGAAGTAAACTTCTACTAACAAGGCAGAATCTTCATAATTTTGAAGCGTTTCTTCAGATAAACCAATATTGATTAAATCCGTGTTTGTAAATTTAGATAACGCTAGGGCGGTTGCATCCGATAGCTCGCTGAAATTAGGAGAGCCCGGCTGAACAACAAGCCGCTCACCGTGGTCAATAATCACGATGCGACTGGGCTCAATGTCAGCAATGCCTCCACGAAACCAGAGCCAGTTCCCAGTATTAAATGCGTTGAGTAAGTAGAATCCAACAATGGCAAAAAGGGCCAAAGTGAGCATGGGTTCAATAACCCGAATTTTTGATGGGTGTTTTAGTTCAGTCATGTTTTATCAGAAAGTATGTACAGTCAAATAGATTTTGATGGGGACGAGACGATTTGAGATGCACTTCAAAGCGCACAGAATTCATCAACCCGCTTTTATCCATTGAATCTTTTTTGTTAAATAATCTTGGTGAACGATGTGTTAGATGTTTATCTAATTAGATAATAGTCTAACAGTTTTGATTTGTCAATAAATAATTGGCTATTGATTAAGTGCCAACAATAATGGTTCGATGGGGGAAATTATATTGAACCATTATTGCTGGCTTTGAGTACAGCTAAAATCGGTTCCTATCCTTCAAAACTTGTTTGGCTGTACTTAGTTGAAGGGGCAAACCCGAAATTTCGGTGAAATGCATTACTAAAATGGCTGTGGGTGGAATAACCAACCTCTAGGGCAAGTTGAATGAGGTTATTTTTGTAATCGCCTAACCTTTCATAGGCGTGTCGAAGCCGAATTTGCTCTAAAAAGTGATGAATGGTCCAGCCCGTTTGCTGGCGGAATACGCGGCTTAGGTGGTAGGGAGAAACAAAAAGCTCATCGGCAATCTGCTTTAGAGATAGCTGCTCATCAAACCGGGTGGCTAGCAGAGCTTGAACATCAAACGCGATTTGTCGATGGGCTTTGCTCGTTTTCTTTTTGGCTATTGGCTTAATGCCTCGGGCAGTAAATGAATCATGAAGCAGGCTTTCTAGAAGAAAAATAGCTGTTTCATCGATTTGAAGCTTGTTTGATTTGGACGTTTTAAAAATTGCCTGTATTAGCTGTCTTTGGCGAAGATAATTTAGGCGAGTTAGGTAGGTGTGTGTAAATGGAAACGGCTTGGAAATACGATTGAGCGCTTTGGGGTCATAGATTGATAGGATTTCAAACAGCAGCGCGTGACTAAATTGGAAATAGTCACAAAGATCCCATTCGTCATTGATTTGTTGCCGCTTATAGATGGTGTTGTGATTATAGAAAATAACGGAATTCAGTGAGCCAAGGATGGCTCCTTTGCCCTGCATTGTCAGTTTGACGGTTGTTCTGGGAAAAACAATAAGGTGATGTCCAGGGAAGCAGTGAACGCCACCAAACATGTTGTGTGAACAGTGGCAATTGAAGGTGCCAATCCACACCATGCTACCTGAATAAACGATTTCATCTCTGAATAACTGCTGATCGCTAAGGGTATTCGATGGATGTTTCCATGACATACTCAAATTGTAGCAGTATGCTATTTTGGTGTCAAAAAAGTGTCATTTTAGGGAAAAATACCTGAATCAAACGTGACAGCATAGATTTCAGTTTCGTTTCCTACGCCTAACTCGATAAAAATTGTGTAGATATCGTTGGCATAAGTTAGCTCAGTAAACCAGATATTTTGACCTCTTGAGTTGACTTCAGAGGGTTGGAAAACGGCCGTTTCCGAGCGAACCCAGTCTGTGCCATTTTGACTGAAGGCCAAACCATGATTTTGAGACAAAGATGAGCCACCGACGCTCCCTGCATGCGTGTATAGCATGACCCAACCGTCTGCTGTTATTTGAAGACGCGGTTGGTAAACATGTCGCGAATCCCAGCCGACACCACTTCCTGCAAAGATGGGATCACTGTTTTGAAAAGGTGCTTCTTCTGTTGAGGGGTCATCGAATTTTGTCCAACTTAGACCATCCTCTGAGAAGGCCTGCCCAATATGGGCGGTGTTTTCAGTGTGTCCACTGTAAAACATCACATATCCGTCATCCACTTTTTGTACAGAGGGGGTGCGAACGCCCAACTCGTCCCACTCTCCTGAAGCGCCTGGCCTTAATATGGGGCGGGCAAAGGCAGTCCACGGTCCGAACGGTGAGTCAGCTGTGGCAACCCCAATTTTAGTTTCTGAAACGGGCCATGTGAAATCATCCCAACTGTAAAAATACATCATCCAAGTGCCATCATCTCGAACCACAACGCTCGATGCAAGAGCAGCAACCCCCACAAAGGTGAGGTCTTCCCCCTCAAAAACGGGCTCTTCTTGGGCCAGCGTCCAGTTGATGCCATCATCTGAAACGGAATACATCACATCGACTTTGGCGGGCCAACCAGTAAATGCATTGTGGAACATGTGGTATTGGCCCTCGTGAAAGACAACGCCGCCTGGATCTGTGAACTGTCTTCCTGAAGGGCCAAGGTTATCGTTGATCACCACTGGCTCGTCTCGATAAAAAACAAAATTGCCCCTTGTCGAAAATCGTGGCACATCAGGGGTGGCGGTTGGTTCTGGGGTGGGGGTGAATGTTGGTAGCGGCGTGGGGGTAATCGTAGGCGTGGCGGTTGGTTCTGGTGTGTCAGTAGGTAACGCCGTGGGGGTGTCTGTGGGAACTATTTCCGTTGGAGGTGCTTCTGTGGGCAATGCTTGGGAAACGGCCGTTGCTTCAATGGTCGGGGTTGGTTCTGCCACTGGCGCTGCACAACTAATAATGGCTGACACTAATATCAAAAAAAGATAATGAATCTTTTTCATTTCTCCATCCTTTCGCCTGATCGATTACTAAACAAGACAAGCGTAATAGCAAATAAGGAGAAATCGCTGTCGAAATCTTGCTCAAAAATGGAGAGAATGGGATAGTGCGATCCAATTTGATCTATTTTTAATGATGTTGGGTATTTATTTTTGGGAGAGCCGATACTTTTCAAGCATCTTTTCCCGCTGACGTTCAGCCGCTTTGGGGTCCCACTTAGCGAGTAGGGCAAGGTCCCTTTCAACCCGAGCAGGTAGCGGATTTTTCTTGCGGATTTGAGCACGCAGGCAATTTTTACAAAGCCCTACACCCTCTGGCAGCTTGTCAACGAGCTGCCAGCCCCCTTTTTGGGAAAATTCACCTTCAGCCGGTCGAGGAATGGATGAACAAAGAGCTCCAACTTTCTTTTTTACTTTGTGGGTGTGGTGGGCGATTTTGTGAGGGACGTCACCGGCGAATCGGACAAGAAAGGGCATAGGATATTTATAACTGGTTTGGGCTATATTCTCAATAGATATCTATTCGCTCATTTATAGGATGAAGCGCAAATTCTAGAAAAAACGCCAATGTGACCGATCGGCTTGCCTATGCTTGAAAGCGTTGTACCCGGCACAAAGGGGCCACAAGATAAAAAGGCCCAGCGCCCAATATGGCATCATTTGTGGGATAGATATTGCCCCATCTTGATTGAGCCACATCCCTAAAAACCCGTACAGGTAAAGATGAGCGATGTAAAAAAAGAGCGGCTCACGACCAAAGCCTGTCAACACTCGGCCTATTACGTTTTTGCTTGAATGTGTCTCTAGCCAGACAAATATCCGTAAAAACAGCAGGTTTAGACCGATCATGAGCAGGTTAAAGGTTAAGCTGGGGGGATATTTCACTAAATTGAAGAAACCAATCCAATCCTCTGTCAGGTTGGGTCGAATATTTCCGTAACCATTTGCGGTACGAAGTGCGGCAAAGAGGAGCAGCGCAATGAAGCTTATTGGGAGAGCCAAGTTATACGCTTTTGTCGCATTCTGTTGCAAGTAACGGCCGTAAGCAAATCCCAAACCCATCACCCCTAACCATGGCAATATGGGATAAAGGACTAACGTTTGCGTGATAAAAATATCGCCAAATCCTGGTGTTGTAAAAAGAAGCTGACTTGTTGGGTAGGTGGCAAAGCCCGACGGTAAATGGGGCAGTAATGCTTCAGTGAACAAAACAAGAAGCGCACTTAGTAGGATAAGTAGCTTTGTTGGCAAGAAAATGAACAGCGATCCTAAGAGCATAGCACCACCGAGAGCATAAAGGACCCCAAAATAGCTCAAATTTGAATTGCCAGTACCGATATTCCACGCTGGATTCTCTAGCAAGAACTGGAATAAAATTAACAAGGTGCCTCTTATTATAAAATGGCTTGTAATTTTGAAACGGCTCCATTGCTTTGATTGACGTGAACTGGTGAACAAGGCCATACCTGCACCCATGATGAAAAAGAACCCCGGTGCCGCTAAATGTGTTACGAATCTCGTTAAAAACGCTAAAGCATTGTCACCATAGTTTGGAAAGAAAAAATACCACAGCTCGGGTTCGAGCTTTCTCTTCGCAATAAAATGATTGGCATGATCTAACGCCATGACGATCATGATAAGGCCACGTAATGAATCAAGAGCGCTTAGGCGTTCCGCAGTTTCTAAATTGATCCCCTTGTCAGATAAACGCTTTGGAACCTCGGGGAAACGAAGTGTATGGCCGTCGTTTTTTCGAAGCAAGAGCTTCGTTTCACTAAAGCGATTTTTAGAACTCATATCCTGTGAATGACTTGATGGTGATGGTTTCTTTTGATGCCGATTTGTATCCTCTACAATACCATTGTAGCAGGTTAACTGTTCCGAAGTTCCCCGTTTGAAGATCGCCGTAGGCACATAGCGCGCTATGTGCCCTACTAAAGTGAAAAATGATTCAACCTGCACATCGGGTCTTGTGAGATGGGATAAGCGCTTCAAAACCTCGAGGAAATGAAGTTTGTCGCCGATGTTTTTTCAAAGCAGGCACTTCGTTTCACTAAAGATAGGTTAATAGATGACATTTGGAATAGATTCTGGCAAAAACTATTCCAGCACGGTAAGGAGAAAAATATGACCACCAAGCAACTTGATAAAATGTTTGAATACAATCTTTGGGCCAACACTCAGCTTATTCAACTATGTGGCACCTTGTCTGATGAACAGCTTTCAGTAGAAATGAAGGGGGTGTTTGGGCAGATTCATCCCACTTTAGTGCATTTGATTCGAGCCGAAGCTGGGTATATCAATCGCTTAGTCGGTGCTTGGGTATTTACTGACGATGTTGTTTGGGAAGAAACCTCGATGCATGATCTCCTTAAGCTTGCTGAAAAATCAGGTCAAAAGCTGGTTGAGATTGCCAGCCAAACAGACCCCACCGCTATTCATAATGTGGAGGTAAACGGCAACCCTTTCCACTTTTACAACTGGACCGTTGTTCTACAAGCGCTGTATCACGGCATTGAACATCGCACCCAAGTTAAGATGATGCTGACCCAACTTGGGGTTGAGCATCCTGAACTAGCTGCTTGGGACTACACCGCCTCTCTTGCATAATGGGAAATGGTGTCACATTTTTTAGGGAAGTCTCTACGTTTATCGTTCAAACATCACTTCTCCTGCCACAAAGGTCTTTTCGACAAGCAGTTCGAGCATTTTTTCTGGTGGCGTTGTTAGCGGATCGTCATTCACTATGATCATGTCTGCCCATTTCCCAGGAGTTAGGCTGCCCATAGTTGCCTCGTCACCGCTGAGGAGCGCCCCGCCCATTGTATAGCCAAAGAGCGCCTCTTCATTTGTAATGGCTTGGTGAGCACCTAGCGGATTGCCCGCATGATCGTGGCGATCCACGGCCGCTTTTAACCCTAAGAATGGATTTGCATCTGGTACAACGGGCGCGTCGGTGCTGAGAGCAACCGTTAGACCGGCATCGAGCATTTTACGTACACCGTACGCTCGTGGAAAAAAGGCCTCTGGCATGTACCGACGATAGGTAGCACCCATCGCTGACAGAAAGACGGTTTGGGTGGCGATGTTGACATGCAGGTTGGCGCATCGTTCAAGATGATCATCGGTTGGCAGGGCCAGATGTTCGATGCGGTGGTGCAAATTGGGGCGCGGCTGTTTTTGATTAACGAGTTCGTAAGTGGAGAGCACCTGTTCGATGGCGATGTCACCATTGGCGTGGGTGGCAATGCGCAAGCCGTTATTGTGAGCTTCCCACATCAGGTCGGCCATTTCTTCATCTTCGTAAATAAGAACCCCTTTAGTGCCGGTTTCGCGGTAGGGGATGGAGATGGCAGCCGTGGCGCTCGTCATCCCGCCATCGGCAAAGAATTTGACGCTGTCGAGTCTTAAAAAGTCAGAGTCTATTTTGGGTGGAAGGGGTTGAATTTGATCCCCGCTGCGACGACTAGCCAGCAGATTCATCCGAATGTCGAGTAGATTTTCATCCGCCATCTTTTGATAAACTTCAATCCAGTCAGGCATGACGTCTGGATCGGTGGCGGCTGTTACGCCGAGGCTCAGTAAATAGTTGGCGGTGGCTTGAACGGCCGTTATCTTTTCGGCCAGCGTCGGCTCAGGAATGAGATGTTGAGCAAGCGTCATCGCAGTTTCTTGCAGGATTCCGGTGGGTTCTCCGTGCTCATCTCGCAAAATGACCCCACCCGGTGGATCAGGTGTTTCGGCCGTGATGCCGGCTAGCTCCATGGCGCGGTGATTGACAACCGCCACGTGGCCACAGGAGCGGACTAAAAAGATAGGGTGCTCGGTGCTGGCCTCATCCAGATCGTGCTTGTTGAGATGTCTCCCCTCTGCTAGTAAGGCCTCGTTATACCCCATCCCTTGAATCCATCTGTTTGGGGTTTCTTGAGCAGCCCGTTCCCTAAATTTTTGCACAACTGTAGGAATATTAGGCGCCACATGGTTTCGGGCATCAACCCAGCGTGTTAATTGGAGACCAAGCCATGAAACGTGAATGTGGGCATCGTTGAAAGCGGGAAGTAGAACACGGCCGTTTAAATCCACAATCTCAACCCCATCACGACTCAAATCAGCCTTTGCTCCAACGGCTGCAATTTTGCCGTCATCATTAACCAAAACTGCTTCAACCGTCGGGTGAGATGGGTCCATCGTGTGAATGGTTCCGTTAGTGAAAAGTTTCATTTGGGACTCCTTTATCGCTGGTTGCATGGGTGCTTGAAAGTGCTAGATGATGGGTGATAGATAAAAAGTGATATGCTTTGATTTTATGTCAAGTGTTTAGCGTGTGCCAACGTTTTTTTAGTTTCAGCAAGAGGGACACTGATTCCAAATGGTATCACACTGTTCAGGAGTAAGCTTTGATTTATTTTAAGTTTTGCCAGTAGATTTCATAAAAATTGACACCTTTTTTACTGTAAAATGATGGGTTCACTGTAATATCTAAGGCTGAGCTAATGGTCTTGGAGAATTATCTATGTTGAATTTACACGAAGAAAGCAATGCACGGGATCGTTTACTGGTCCAAACACGTTCACATCACGTTCAGCTTAGCGTGATGGCGGATGTGAAGGCAAATATTATGTTAACACTTTCGTCTCTTGTCCTGACGTTTTCATTCCGATATTTAAATGATCCCATCTTGCGGTGGCCTGTGGTCGTTATGATAATCTTTTGCATTATTACGATTGTGGTGGCCGCTTATGCGGTGATGCCAAAGATTTCATCAGGTAAGGGGCCGTCTGCTAATAAAAGCAAAAATTTACTCTTTTTTGGCAACTTTATTCACATGGATTATGAGGAATATGCTGAAAAAATGGATCATGTTTTAAGTGAAACAAACGCGGTTTACGAAGCGCAGGTGCGTGAAGTTTATGAAATGGGCGTCTTTTTAGGTCAAAAAAAGTATCGCTTTGTTCGATTGGCTTACATCTCGTTTATCTCTGGTTTGGTTTCGAGTGGTTTAGTTTTGGTGGGGATGCAGTTTTTTATATAGCTGGTGAATATTTTGACCACTGGTGAGCTGATAGACGGCCGTTTCCTTACACAGCCGTTTTAAAAATGCAAAATGGGATGGGAGCCAATTGCTGTCCCAGCGATCAACACTTGCTTCACACAGCTTTGCCAACGCCACCGCCTTGGGGAGAGGCTGAACGGATGTTTCACCGGTGGCGTCTAGCTCCATAAAATAAACGGCCGTAACGCCCCCCGTACTCCCTAATAAAAATGAGTCAAATGAAAGTTGAGCATCCGGTTGACCGAGTAATTTGGGTGTGCCTTCCCGAACCCGAATCCGATCAAATGTTGGATGAATCATGATGGCGTCATGCTTGAGCAAGACGATATCGTTGGCTAAAAAGCGCCAGCCTTGAATAAGGAGGGCTAATCCAGCCGTTGTCTTACCACAGCCGGAGGGGCCAACCAAAATGATCGTTTGATTATCTCTCTGAGCCGCAAAGCCGTGCAAAAGAAATACGTCCGATTGACGAAGCAGGGGGGATAGGCAAAGGTAAAGCATATCTTCTAGGAAGCAGATAGCCTGGGGGTGGATACGGCCGTGAATCGCCCCTGACTCAATGTTGACCTCAAATTGTGCCCCGATGTCAAAATGAAATTGAAACAAATTGTGATCTTTTTGAAGCCCAAACCCGATGTCTTCATCAACAAAATCGATACGATTGAGTTGTGAAAACTTGGTTTGATTGCTTAGGCTAATGTTGATGTCCCAAACGGCCGTTTTTTGATGCAGCGCGGGGTGAAATACGGCCGTTGCCGCGTTAAACAAACGCTTATCCAATGCCTCAAGGCGAATATTAATTTCTGCTAATCGAATATGGCAAACCGGCATCTGTTAATCATACTCGTTTTTATGAACCCAGCCATGCTGATATACTGACCAACTAAGATGCTTTAGACGCGCCAGCGGTGACGTCTCTAAAATAAATAGGACTTACGCAAGTAGCGGTCACTGAGCCTGTTGAAGTGACTTTCTTAACCCTTCGACAGGCTCAGGGGGCGTAAGTCCTGATAAAAAAATGGAGAATCGTGATGAGTGCATATTTAATTGCTCGGGTTGAAGTAACAGATTGGGATAAATATAAAGAGTATATGAAGCTAACCCCAGACTTGGTGAAGGCGTTTGGAGGTCGATTTATTTCTCGTGGTGGCGATTTAACCACGCTAGAGGGTGAGGAAGAGACCCGCCGAGTCGTTATGCTTGAATTTGACTCGGTGGACGATGCAAAGGCGTTTTATCATTCGGAAGGATACCAAACGGCCGTTAAAGCCCGCGAAGGGGCAGCAAACGCCCAGTTTATCATCGTGGATGGGATTTAGGAAAAAGTTATTGGTTAGGAGGGGTGATATTAGTAATACTGGCAATACGACTGTAAATATACCAATACACCAATCTACCAATAACCAATCCACCAATAACCAACTATCCCCCCGCACCCTGCAACGCCTGATCCAAATCCTCTAAAATATCGTCAATATGCTCGATGCCGACACAGAGGCGGAGCATGTCGGGCGAGACGCCGGCCGCTTTGAGTTCCTCATCACGAAGCTGGCGGTGGGTCGTCGAGGCGGGGTGGGTGGCAAGCGATTTGGCGTCCCCGATGTTGACCAATCGCTTAAACAGCTTGAGTGAGTCATAGAATTTGACCCCCGCATCAAAGCCGCCCTTGATGCCAAATGAAAGCAGCCCAGATGGCTTGCCGTTGGTGTACTTCTTGGCTAACTCATGATAGGGAGAATCTTCTAAACCCCCGTAAGAAACCCAGCTAACATTCGCATGTTTTTGTAGGAACTGGGCAACAGCCATCGCGTTGTCGCAGTGGCGCTCCATGCGCAGCGGTAGCGTTTCAATCCCTTGCAAAATCATAAACGCATTTAACGGACTCATGGCTGCGCCCGTGTTGCGAAGCGGCACCGTTCTCGCGCGTGAGATAAAGGCGGCTGGCCCCATCGCGTCCGTGTATACCACGTCATGATAGGCGGGTTCTGGTTTGTTGAGCATTGGGAAGCGATCAGCATGTTCATCCCACGGGAAGTAACCAGAATCAACAATGATGCCGCCCATGGTCGTGCCGTGGCCACCCATGTATTTTGTGAGTGAATGCACCACGATATCGCAACCATACTCAATGGGCCGAATAAGGGCGGGGCTAGCAACGGTGTTGTCGACGATGACAGGCACGCCGTGTTTGTGGGCCATTGTGGCGATCGCCTCTAAATCAACGATATTGCCAGCCGGATTGCCAATCGATTCACAGTAGACGCAAACGGTATTTTCATCAATCAGCTTTTCAATGGCTTCTGGGCTGTCATCTTCGGCAAAGCGGGATTCGATACCCATGCTGGGGAGCATATGGGCAAACAGCGTATAGGTTCCGCCGTAGAGCTGCGGCACAGACACCACGTTGCGCCCTTTCTCAGCAATAGTCAAAATGGCGTAGGTCACGGCCGAACTGCCCGTGGCTAAGGCGAGTCCTGCAATACCGCCTTCTAATTCGGCTACCCGCATTTCTAGCACCTCGTTGGTTGGGTTGTTGATGCGGGTGTAAATGTTACCGGGGACAGCCAGGTTAAACAGGTCAGCCCCATGTTGAGCGTCATCAAATTCATACGCGACGGTGTGGTATATGGGCACTGCCACTGATTTGGTTGTGGGGTCTGTTTTGTAACCGCCGTGTATGGCGAGGGTATCTAGTTTCATTTGAGAGTCCTTTTTTGTGTCTGCTGTCAGGTATCAGGTATTAGGTATTAGGTTGAGCGGAGGCCGAGGGGGTCGTTGGGATCGATGCCTTCGCAAAACGGCCGTTTTCTGTCCAAATTGGTGAGCCGATACACGAGCCCAAGCCAGTTATTGAAAATCGCTTTGCCGGTGTCTCCCCATGTGTTGTCGAGCTGGGCGTTAATTTCTTCTTCGGGGAACTCTGGAGCGTCACTGTTTTCCCGAACGGCGCGCATAACAGAACGGCCGTATTTGTCCAATAGATGAATGAGCTCAGTTGAAAAATAGTTCTCAGGATACGGCGGATAATCAGGCCGTTCTTTGGCAATAAAGCGAAGCACCTCCCGCTTGAACTCCTTTAGCAAGCTGTTGTGGTCATATTCGGGATGCCCCTGAAAATAAACGATGCGGAAGTGGTCAGGGCTAACCGCCATATGGACGCCAGCTCGCTCGCTATCCACCAAAATGGGGATGCCTGCTTCTTCGAGTTGTTCTGACAAAACGGCATTGTAGCGTGAATGCACCACATCAAATCGGGTATTAATGCCTCGTAGCAGAGGGTGCCCTTTGTAAGCGATGCGGTGGGGAAAAACGCCCCACCGTTTGCGCGGTAATCGCTGCCGATTGACGCCGTAAAGCGATTGGAACAGAGCGTGCGAAGAAAGGCAAGAACAAAGGACGGAGGTGACGTGTTCGGTGGCCCAACTGATTACTTCATTAAGTGGTTCCCAAAATGGTTCTTGATCTAGGGTGGGGTTGGCCACGTTTGCCCCTGTGATGACTAGCGCATCCAATCCTTCATCTTTTACCTGTTCAAACGTATTGTAAAAATTGTCAATATACGCCTGCGTTTTATCACTGCGAGGTAGACCAGGAATAGAAAATGGATGGATATAGAACTGAGCAATCTGATTACTGTTGCCCACCAAACGCATAAACTGTTGTTCTGTCACCTGCAGCGCTGCATCTGGCATCATGTTCAGGAGACCAACGTGTAATTCTCGAATGTCTTGGCGTAACGCTTCGTCAAGCGATAAAACCTCTTGCCCTAAATTTCGCAGTCTGTCGAAGGTGGGTAGGGCGGTATTGCTAACTAATGGCATAAATTCATCTCGTCCTTATTGAGGTTTAGGAATTGTAGTTTGATAGGTGGATTTGGCAAAGAGGCGGATTGGGAAAGGGAGAGTTATTAGTTAATCGTTATTGGTTAGTGATATTCGTCAAACTGGTAACATTGGTGATATTAATATACCAATAACAACCTTATGATTGAAATTGTTGAATATAAACCAAGCTGGAAAGATGAATTTATAGAAATCGGTGTTCATTTGCGCGATCACCTCGGTGATTTGGCGCTGCGGATTGATCACATTGGGTCGACGTCGGTGCCGGGATTGGCAGCCAAGGATTTGATTGATGTGCAGGTAACGGTGATAGAGCGAAGTACGGCCGTTTATGATGCCTTCATGGCTGCTGGCTACAGTAAAAGTCGGCATGAATCTGACCATGTGCCCCCTGAAAAACCAACCGATCCGCGTGAATGGGAAAAGTGGCTCTTCAAATCACCAGAGACGATGCGTCCCGTTAACTGCCACGTGCGGATGCCCGGACGAAGCAATCAGCGATACGCGCTCCTATTTCGGGATTATCTGCGCGCCATGCCCATTGCTGCTCAGGCGTATGGGCAGGTTAAATCCGCCATTGTTAAGCATCACCCTGAGGAAGATATGGAAGCGTATTACGATATCAAAGACCCCGTTTGTGACATTATTTTCAGCGGGGCTGAGCTGTGGGCGGTCGCCACGCGCTGGGAGCTGGGGCCGTCAGATGTTTAAAAAATCAGAAGGCTGAAGGCAAAAGGCTGAATAGTTCGTTATGACGATGGACTTTGCAACCCTGCCACTATGCTACTTTGCTGCATTTTTCGGCCTTTCCCTCAACGCCTTCCGCCGAATCTTCCCTGTTGCCGTCATGGGAAGCTCATCAATAAACTCAATCTGACGAGGGTATTCGTGGGCGGCGAGGCGGATTTTGACGTGGGTTTGAATCTCTTTTTTGAGTGCGTCAGAGGGATGGTGGCCAGGATTAAGGACGATGAACGCCTTAACCACCTCGTTGCGAATGGGGTCGGGAACTCCCACAGCCGCAGAAATGCTGACGGCGGGATGTTTAAGTAAACAGTTTTCGATTTCGCCGGGGCCAATGCGGTAGCCAGCGCTAATGATCACATCATCCGTGCGCCCTTCAAACCAAAGGTAGCCATCCTCATCCTTCATCCCTTGGTCACCTGATACCATCCAATTGTCGATATATTTTTCTTTTGTGGCATCGGGGCGATTCCAATAGCGGAGCATCGCGATTGGGTGAGGTGTTTTAAAGGCAATATGTCCAGACTGTCCGGCGGGCAAAATATTTCCATCCTCATCAATAATTTCAACCGTATGACCCGGAATAGGTCGACCCATTGAGCCAGGACGAACGGGCATGATTTTGGCGCAGTTACCAACAGCCAGATTGTATTCCGTTTGTCCATATCCTTCGTTAATCATGACGCCTAGCTGCTCTTGGCCCCAGTTGAGCAGGGCTTCACCCATTGCTTCACCACCCGTGAATATGGTGCGTAAGTGAAGATTGTAGTTGGTGTTAACCTTTGGCACGTGGCGCATCATTTTGAGAGCAGTAGGCGGCAAGAAGGCGTTTTGAACGCGATGCTTTTCCATCATGCGTAGTGCGTGTTCAGGATCAAACTTACCTGCTTCTAACGCCAGTACGGGCGAGCCAACAAACCACGAAGGCATCAAGACATCCATCAAGCCCCCAATCCACGCCCAGTCAGCGGGCGTCCAAAAGAGGTCCCCCGGTTTGGGCATAAACTCGTGATAGAAGGACATGGAGGGCATGTGTCCGAGCATGAAACGATGAGCGTGAAGCGCGCCTTTGGGTGGACCAGTTGTGCCGGAGGTGTAAATGAGGACGGCAGGGTCATTAGCGGCCGTTTCTACCGTTTTAAAGCTTGATTTTGCTCGAGAAATAGCGTCCCAGAAGTTGAGGGTTCCTCCAGGGCCGTCTATGATGACAATGGTTGAGAGGTCAGGGAGCTGTTCTTTGATGACCTCAATTTTGGGCAGATTTTGTCGGTTGGTGACCAAAACTTTGGCGCCGCTGTCTTTCAGGCGATATTCAAGGGCTTCTTCACCGAAGAGGGTAAACAGAGGCAGGGCGATGGCCCCTAGGCGATAGGCGGCGAGGTGCGTAACGGCCGTTTCCAAGCACTGAGGCAGCAAAATACCAACCCGATCTTCTCGCTTAACCTCTTGGGCTAACAGCACATTGGCTAGCTGAGCCGAAATTTTCTTGAGCTCGCCAAAAGTGGTGCGCGTTTCCTGCCCATTCGCCTGCACATAGATGAGCGCCGTTGCGTGATTAGGATGTTTATCGCAAACATCCTGCACCATGTTGTATTTTTCTGGTATGCGCCATTGAAAAGCAGCGCAAATTTCGTCGTAAGTTGGGCGTTCTGGAAGGAGCATGAAGCGTTATCCATTCTCATCTAGTTTCAAAAAGCGGGCTGGGTTTGTTCTGGCCATCTGCGTATATTCTGCCTCACCAATCGAGCCACGCAGGTTGATACTAAATTCCCGCTCAGAAACGGCCGTTCTCACCATATAAAAATCAGAACCATACAAAATGCGGTCTTTGAGCGGTTCGGTATTCATCAATACCTTGATCAGCGGCCAAAAGCGTCGATTGAAGGCCGTAAACGCAATATCTGTGTACACATTGGGAAACTGCCGTATGAAATCGTTGATGACCGAAAGCCAAGAGGGGGGTTCATCATTGGGCCACGGCTCTAAAAGAAAAGAATTCCACTCTTCCTGACCGCCATAATGAGCAAAACAAATTCGCAAATTGGGAAATCGCTCTAGAACAGGCCGATAGTTGTTGGGGTCAACAAAGCGATTGGCAAAATTTTTGCGATCGGTGAGCGGCCACCAGTGGGGCGTATACTGGCTGCAGCACATGTCTGGTGTGCGCTTCCCCTGATAGTAAATTCCTCCGCGCGAACAGTGAGCAATAATAGGAATTTGATGCGCTTCGGCGTAGGCGTATAGCGGCATCATTCGGTCGTCATTGGGGCAAAACCCAAGTGAAGGGTACAGCTTGATGCCTGAAAATTCGTGTTTTTCAATCGTATTCGTAACTAATTCAATAAAGCGCTCGCGACGCGGGTCGGCACAAACAAAGGCGAGCAGCTGATCGGGGTATCGATATTTAAGCTGAATCAGCTGCCGGAGCTGATCGATGTAGGAAAGCGGCGCAACGCCAGCCCCCATATGTTCCAAATCGAGGGACAGCACCACAAAGCGGCTGTCATTTGGATAATACTTCATCACAAACTCGAAGATCTCTTTTTGGGAGCGCAAATCGCCAATGTTTAGAAAGGCAGCCAGTCGGTCAAGCTTGTCGTTGCGGGCAAAGGGCCACAGCTGGTTAAGTAGATAACTGAGAATGGCCCCACCAGACCTTGTGCGGGCAAGTTTGACGAGTCCAAAAGGCAAGAACTGATCAGGAATCGAATCTAGGGTGAAGATGTGAGTGTGGCAGTTATGAATGGGTTGCATCAGTTACTTTACTTGTCGTTGGGCTAAATATTTTAAGGCCAGCCAATGGGTGCCGTCGGGTCGGGCCCACGGATGATTGCGGCGAATGCGCTGGAGGGCAGTGGTTGGTGGAATTTTCTCGAGAATCATCAAAATGGCACAGCAAATGGTGACTGAACGATTAAAACCGGCGACGCAATGTACCAAAACGCGCTTGTCCTTTTTGAGGTGATCCACAACCCATTTTGCCTCTTGGTATATTTGACGAGGCGTCATGCCCTGACTGCCCTCACCCTGCTGTGACCAGCGGTCTTGAGCGGAGGGGTCTCCCTTTTGCCAACGGCTGGGCTTTTCACCAAGATTAAGGACGTGGTCGATTAACGGCCGTTTTTCAGCCTGCTCATCAACACCCCCTACAAAAAGCCGATCGCCTACAAAGGCCCCATCAATCCAAATCGGAACAGAATCACCCCCATATTGGTCGTAAAGTTCCTGGTTGCCTTCGACAGTCGCATCCTCTAGCAAAGGGGCTGCGGCCCAGTAGCGGGATTCAGAAAGCGGTTCAATAATCCCCGATCGATCCTCTCGAGCATAGGAATCTGCATAGAACATGAGCATTGAAAAATCTTCTTCGCCGTGGAGGAGCATGAAGCGAGGTTTTTGCTGTGGTAATGTCCAGTGCAGCATGCCTCGGATACTGCGCACGGGGTGGTCAAAGGGCACGTTTTCAAGCTGGGCAAACAGGCCGCTTTTTTGAATCCAAATGACATTTGAAAAGCGCACACGAGCTGGAATAAGCTGG
>JBCCFD010000108.1:0-18357 GCA_039029915.1 Chloroflexota bacterium | reverse complement strand
CTTCACATCACCAACGAGAGAATCAAAAGGCAATTGCAGCATCTCTTCAGCTTCATTGAGCGACTGCTGAATGATTTCATCAGGTGTTGCAGAAAGAATATCGCTCGCGGCCCGATTAACTAAGGCAATCCGATCTTTTTCATTGATCGTAATTACACCGCTGGCAATTGACTCAAATACGTTGTTCATGAGGTCACGCATTTCAGTAATCTCGTCCAGTTGTGATTGAATTTGTTGGAAGAGGCGCGCATTTTCAATCGCTACCGCCGCTTGGTTAGCAAATGCAGAAAGCATATCGCGATCGGTATCATTAAAAATACCGGCAGCCACCCGATTATCAGTGTAGATCACCCCAATAACCTTGCCCTTTATCTTGAGGGGTGCACACAAAATAGAGCGCAAATTGTAGCTAATGATGCTCTCTTGAGCGGCAAATCGAGGATCAGACTGAGCATTCATTGTGGCAATAGGTTCACCTGTTTCGGCAACCGATTGCACAATGCTCCGACTAATTTGGAAGGACTGCTTATCAACGGTTTCTCTATCAATATTGCGATAAAGAGTGTTTTCTAATTCGTCGGTTTCTTCATTACGCAAAAGCAGAATCGAACGCTCTGCCTTTGTCAATGCAATAATGGAATCCATTACTTCAATGAGCACTTCGTCAAGGTTTAGTGATGAATTAACAGCCGCGCTAATATCCTGCAGTGCTTTAAGTTGTTCTTGTTCTTTTTCTTGAGCTTTTACTCGCCGCTCTAAATCTTCAAGGGTACGGCGTACGTGGATCAACAAACGTCCAACTTCATCACTAGACTGCTGAACGGCTGGTTTAAACAGCTCTGCGCGGCTGGTGATCAAAGTTTGCTGTTGATTATTTACCGTCGTACCAAGATTATCAATAAGCTGGCGCAATTGATTGAGATTGTTTTTTATTTGTGTAATGGGTGATTCATTCAAGGGTGCAACCTCTTGCCGATTTGCAATTGAAATAAATAGGCCTGAAGGTTATGTAAGGACTGCAACCTTCTCATTGTGTAATTTACAAATGGGTTTCTCAAAAGTAAGGTAGAAGAAATTGTAAATTACTTCGTAAATCACATTTTGATAAAATGCTTCGGCTTCCAGTGATTTACAAACTTCGTGGTAGATACTACCGGACTGGAGTAATTTGTTAAATTTTCAAGCAAATTACTCGAAAAACACCTTAGATTATACCAGAGTCATGGTGAATTAGATATAGGAAGGGAGGTTATGAATCCGTGAAAATTTTTCATTCCCGTCGAAATTTCACCTTCTGGCTGTTTCTTAAGAATAATTGTGGCGTCTATCAAATAAGGTGAAGGACGTATTTTTTTAATCATTAAATCATTTTTAGAGCAGTTGAAAACAAAGTACTAATTACGAAACACCCATTTCAATTTATCTTTAGTTATGGGAGCAGAAAGAAGCTCCTTGTAAAACTATAGAGATGGCGCTAAGCAATTCTGTGCCATCGGAAATATTCTCCAAAATTATTATTTTAAAAATTTTTATCAAGTAATTTTCAACAAATATCTTGAGTATAAAATTTAGCAACGAAAATTACTTTCAGGAGAACAAAAACTTATGCGCCCCTGTTTTATTTCAAGCTACTTTTTGTTCTCCACTTATCAGTAACGTTAGGTCAAAATGAATTTTAAACATATTCGTGACAAATATTTAGGCATTATTGGTCAATTTTTATTGCCCATTTTCCCAAACCGCGTGGAAAAAATTCAAAGCGAACAGTTTACACTCTCCGAATTCGGTCAGGGTCGAAACAAAATTGATCATTTTTTGAGATATGGGTTGGTTTATCGCGCCATTCAAAAAGGGGATTTAGACAGTCTAGCTCAATACCATAAAAATTATTGGAAGGGTGACGCTGGGGCACAGTATCATGAAGATTACGCCTTTATGTTTGAAGAATCCTTTGTGGCCCATTTTGCATACATTGTTGAATACATCAATCAAATTGCGCATGAAGCAGATGGTTTCAACTCACTTTTTGAGATTGGGTCTGGCTCAGGGCAATTGCTGGATTATTTAGCAGCGCACGTCAATGATGTAGAGAAATTTGTAGGCATTGATTTAAGCCCGACAACTGTTAAAAGATGCAACGAACGTTACGGCCGTTCTAACGTAAGCTTTGTGGCAGCGGATGGAGACAAATGGATTCGAGAGAATGGCCAGCCCAACGCCGTGTTTATGAGCCATCGGGGCGTTTTAGAATATTTCCCTCAGGATAGACTCCTGTCCTTTTTCCGCTACATCCGAGAAACCTATGCCCCCTGTCTGCTTATAACAATCGAACCCGTAGGGACAGGGCACGATCTTGAGAACACCACAAATTCACAGCCCTACAGCAATGAGTACTCCTTCTCACACAACTACCCTTATCTTATTAAACAAGCGGGGTTTGACATTTTAGATACTCATCTTCAGCCCAGCACCCAAAACAACCATCTTTTGGCAGTTGTGGCGACGGCCGGTATGCCGATTATTGAATTACCAGATCGTAAAGCATTGCTCAAAAAATGAACGACCCCGCCGCAAGCAGACGGGGTATCGCAGGCTAGGTTGAATTTTTCTCGCCACAAGTAGCGGGATATTCAATCCCTTTAGGGTAATAAACAAAACGGGGTGATAAATCACCCCGCAGATAGTTTGTGTTTCCTTTTGGTTAGGTCAACGATTTAGATCATTTACGTCTTGATAAACTCTGCTTTATTTGATTGAAGAAGTGGAAGATCATACTTCGAATCATTACTGGGCGTAATTCTTGCCACTCATCAGCAGATTTTGAATCTTCGTCTTTATAAGGGCTAAACTTTTTAGCAACATATTGATTGGTGAGATTGTGGACAGGTTCCAAGCTTTCAGGAACGGCCGTTGTGATCATGCGGGCACGTTCGAATGGCGTGTGTGCAGGCCGTATAATCAACCCAATCCAGCGCCCCCACTGCTCTAAACGGCCGTAACTGCGATTAATGTCCGTTTCGACACGCTGATTATATTGCGTTCCAACAACTGAAACACCCACAGCAGATGTAAAAATAACGATTCCGGCAATTAACTGCCAAACAGGGACCTGCTCAAAAAAGGACTCTGGTTCCAAAGCGCCTGCGCCCAATTCTTCATCCTCTGGCAGCAGCGAATCCATATCGGGCCCTTCACCCTCGGTAAACCCTTCTTCACCTAATAGATCCTCACGATTTAAATCATCGAGATTGTTATTAAATGCGGCAAAGGCGTCTCCGCCGCCACCGTCCGTATTTTCAGGGCGATCAACAATGGGAATGGAAGCTGTAGGTTCAAATTGAATCCAACCATAATCAACAAAATAGACTTCAACCCAAGTATGCGCATCACTTGACCGAACGCGATAAAAATTATCATCTTCCTGGAAAGCACCGCTGGCATATCCACTCACAACGCGGGCTGGAATACCTTGAGAACGCATCATGACCGCCATTGCAGAGGCATAATAGTTACAATAACCTTCTTGATTCATAAACAAGACATAGTGAACTGGATCAACATCAATTGGTGGGGCTTCAATCTGGTCATTATATTCTATCGCTTCGCGCAAATAATTTCGCACCGCAATGGCTTTATCAAAATTATTATCATACGGCGCCATCAGTTCTTCGGCCAAAGCAAGCGTTTCAGGTGTGATCGAATCCGGCAATTGTAAATAAGTTTCCGTCACCCATTCTGGGTAGGTGTTTGGCGATGTTCGTAAGCTAAACGCATCTGCGACAGAAAATCTTGAAGTTACCTCATATTGGTCACCTTGCTTTAAGACGTACCGAGAGCGCATTGAGGTGACAAGTGTATCCCCATCCCCATCTTCTCGTCCCTCAATAAAAATGTCGCGATCAGCCCCTATGATTTCCGGAGCGCCATAAATAAGGCTGGAGTTAGGCTGGTAGTTCACAACTGTTTGAGTAATGACCTGCCGACCAACGGTAAATGGCGTATTTAAAACCCCATCATCCGTGATGTGGAGGTCTTCAGCCGCTGGCGTCGTGAACCAGCCCCCATCATCATATCGGTCATAAACAATCGTCTGCCAATAAGCATAGGGCAACTCACGCTCAACAAAGACATCCATCACTGGGGTATCTCCAACCGTGCGCGGGCCACCAAGCACTAGGGAATCTTGATAGGGATCAACCGTTGATTGCCCATAAGTACGCAGGGCTGAATACATTCGAGTCCAGTTGTCTTGGAATGCTCGCCAGGGGCCTCTTGTTTCGCTTAGGGCATCACCAACAACAGCGCTAGCCGACAAAGCTGGTAATGACCAAGAGAGCATTAAGGCTAAAAGTGAGGCGATCAACCCAGCCCTTAGAAAGTTAAAAGAGATAAATCGATCATAGCGTACGGCGCTTTGTCGCCAGGTTTTCTCTTGGGCAACAAGATGAGTCCGTGCGACAAACATTAGGGCTAGCAGCGCATAAATCGCCATGTATAGAGCTAATGGTCTAGGGCCAGCATAATAGTAAACAACACTAAAGAGAATGAGTCCAGAAGGCAAAATGGCGCGCCAAATTTTGGGGCGACGGAATGTGTACCAAGCGGCTGTGTAACCAGCAATCCACATCGCCAACCCAGCATGCGTCACAAAAACAAACCCCTCACGATTGGTTCCACCGCCGATGAGCTTTTGCAAAAAGACAACTTGTTGACTAAGCACTTCGATGACGGCTTCCCGCCAGCCCAAATCTTCAACCAGCAGGGATGCAACAACGTAGACGATAGTGAATGTCCCAATGATAAAAGCAAATATATTTGAAGTTCGGGTGGAATATCGGCTCTTGGAGATGAGGAGGCCGGTAAACACGGCCGTTATGCCTAGCCAAGGCAAAAGCTCTAATCCTTCAAAAAATTCTGATTGAAAGATGCCATATCCAGCAACAAAAACGAGGCCAACGAGGAGAAATAGCGTCGACCAACCCTCTTCTAATCTCATTCGGTCAAACATAAAATGTTACCCTTTTTGTGGCGTGTGATGTAAACAGAAAGAAGTTGATAAAACAGATTATTGAGGTAAAAAAAGCTTTCCGTCTAAGTAGCCGCTTGTTATTAAGTTAACAATTTCAAATGATAAGACTACTTCAAGCCCATTTGTCACAATGCTAACTTAATTGCAAATGGGCACTAACTTAAGAGTTTATGGAGGATCGCTTAACTTTCAGTGAGATTTCATCCCAAAAACGATCTATTAATGATCTTCTTCTTCTCTAGGTCAAAAATTATAAGGGAATGTCACCAAAATGACACCAAAATTTATATTTGGCTCATTTACGGCCGTTTCAAAAATACTTTGCTTTACTGACATTCAACCTATCTCATGTGCAACTTTGAATTTAATTTTGATATTGGCAAGTCTCTAAATCAAACGCCTCAGATTCGCTCATCATGAATGGGGTTGGAGGCATCGTAAAAGGTTGATTCATTAGAAAATCCCTTTTAGCTTGTTCACGAATCACCAGCAACCAACACGAATAAAGTTTTCCTGTTCTTGGCCAATGCACAGGGTCAGTAATTTCTAGAAATACCTCAAGAGCTTCAGCTTGAAGCCCTACTATTTCAGACTGGAATAAAATAGATAGGAAGTCCGTGCGTGCAAATGTGATGGGTGAACCGTATTGTTCCTGAACCTCAATATGCCACTGTTCCATCTCTAAAAGAAAATCTGCTGCAAATTCTGAAGTTACATCTACATATTTCACGCCATCCCACGCATAATACCACCATCTGTCTATGTACCTATGTGGCTCATATTCTAAAGATGGGTCAAAAAGCTTCAAGGTAAGGGGCGAGGTTGATTGAAGGATATTCCAAGGTAATAAAATCCCTTTTAATTCTGATGTTATATGCTCAACCGTTTCTTCGTTCTGAAATTCGTAAAAATGAACGGCCCCTTCATATCCGTAACAAGCATTAGAGCAGTACCAATAAAATATCCCCACTTCAGGTAAACCATTTTTATTAATATCACTCCAATATCCATCAAGGTTAAGCACTTCCCGAATCTCATCTAGTGGCCACTGTGGTCCCCAAACATCTGTAAACCAAGAGTTATTATCCCAGTTAGCCAGAGCACAGGTCACAGGGTAGCCCCTAAAGCGAGCATTTTCCGGATAAGTCGGAGCGCTGAAATCTGCCATTAGTTTATTTTCAGAGCCATTCCAATGATAAAAGGCTAGGCGGCAAATCTGCGAATTTGTTTCACCTCCAAATTCAGGGGCTAAGCGACTATCCTTCAAAGCAACCAATGTATAAGGGAATTTCTCAGGATCATTGTGAGATGTACTAAAAATGATTTCATAGTCTTGTTCTTCTAACTGTTTCAGGAAAGGATCGTCCTCTGAAAGCGGTAAAGGGATTGACTCCTGCTGTACTGCTACAGTTACAGTTGGCATTGGCGTTAAGGTTGGCAAATTTAGCACGCCCGTTTCGGTTGGGGATATTCGTTCATTCTCACTCAGATCATTCGAGGGCGTTGCTTGAATTGGCACAGTAACTGTTGGGGATGGTGAAACAGGTTGAGGTAAAACAGGCTCCGATGATGTACAGCTTAAAAACATCAAAATTACACATATGGACACAATATGAAAATATTTCATTTATTGTTCACAATTAGTCAGATTTACGGCGTCTTCTGGGGGGAGTAGGAGTCCCATCCGCTTGACGAACAGTTCGCAAAATCAAAAAACCGCCAACCAACACAAATGCCCCAATCGCATAAAGACGGACAAAAGAGGCAGGTGAAACCTGCATTGGAAACGACAGCTCACCAGAACAGTCCACATCCTCGTAAGCCAACTTCACTTCATATTCGCCTACAGTTTGAGGCTCAAAATCAACTTCATAAAACAACCGATTAACTGAATTTTCCGTCTTGGCAAAATCGGAGGTAATCACCTGACCATTTTGAACAATAAATACCTCAACCTCACTGCTCAATACGGTCACTTGGTTCACGTCTGAAATTCCAACGGTGATATGGAGCACATCATTTGCACGAGGTAGAGATGGGTTTAGCCAAACAGTTGATTGACATTCCCCCACTAGTCGATTCGCCAGTTGGACTTTACCCCCACCGTGAGCCAAAACGGCCGTTTCGCCCAGCAACAAAACCAATAAAAAGCCCAAGCCCAAGCAGATGCGTTTCATATTTAATTCGCAGTTGCTCTAGACCGCCGCCTTACAAAAATTGGGTGCAACACGGCAAGCACGAGCGCAAATAAAAACCATTGGATGGCGTAGCTCAGATGAGGCCCTTCCGATAAATCAATGATCCGCGTTTTGTGATAGGGAAACGCCTCAAGATCATTGGCCGCCGGTGGTTCAACAATATAAAAATCATATAGTTCATAGGGAATTGAATCACCTAACGCATTTGTGTCTACGCGATAGATTTCGTTTTCAGGCCGAACAGATTCCGTATTTGCGGCCTGTCGGCTTAAGATTTGTGGTAGGGCAACGTACCCTTGAATCGTAGCCGATGTTGTTTGATTGTACATGGTCGCAATATTGTCAGCGTTTAGCTCTGCATCAGGAATCCAACCCCGATCAATAAGAACGGCCGTTTGGCCATCTGCCAGCACCAAAGGCGTAATCAAATTAGCCCCATTTCGGCCGCCCCACGTTTGTAATATCAGCAGCTTCTGATGTTCAAAATCATACGTACCAGAAACAATGACATCTCGGTTTTCAAGCAGTTCTATGTCAGTAGGTGGCTCATCTTCAGGCAGGTTCAGCGGTTCCCCTTCCAGAACAGCCACCAATTGGGCGTTTTGAGCACGACGCTGTTCGAGGCGATCCAATTGCCAAATGCCTAGGCGAACAAAAATCGCCATCACGGATACGACAATCAATGTCGCCACAATCCAGCGGCGACTCAGCATAAGCTTAAGCAGTTCCATCTGCGGCCTTTTCCTTTTGGATTGGCGGAGTACTCCGTCGAGTAAGTTTTTGCTGCTCTTCACCACTCAGTAAACGAGCAATTAAGATCAGCGCCGCAATGACATACATCATGCTTCCAGGCACCCACATAATCACCCCACCAATTTGCTGATCCGCTTGCAATCCAATATTCCAAAGACGCGGTACCGTTTCATAATAAGAGTACACCGGCTGCGCAAACGACAAAATCACCCCTAAAAGCATATTTGGCGGCACAGCGGCAATCAGCAGTCCAATCCGGGCCAGCAGACTAATCTTTTTTCGTATCCGAGGGCGAGCATTGGTCACATTCCACCATAGCAACATGCTCGTGAGAAAAAATGTGAGATGCTCAGCTTGATGCACCCACTCAATTTCAAGAGCCGCATTGTACAAACCGGGATCGTGCCAAGCAAACAGGGCAATGACCCACAGCATCCACAGCACGCCTGGGTTGGTTACAAAAAGCAGTCCACGCCGAAATGGGGCATCTTTGCGCAATAGCCACGCTAAAAACCACCCAAATCGAATCCGGAGTGGATTAGGCAGGCCCCACAGCACAAAGGGCATTGGATTGGCTATCAAAAGCAGAGGGGGAGCAAACATAATCAACAGCAAGTGCTGAATCATGTGAAAAAAGAAAAGCTGTTGTCCCAATGGATCAATTGGAGAAATTAACGCTAATGCGACTAACAGCAGTCCTGCCCAGTAGCTGATTAGCCGCCAGCGGACAGCCAAACGATAGCGCTGCTTTTCTATTGGCAGATTGCGCAGCTTAGCTCTTGTGCGCTGGCGCAGGCGAAACCAACCGCGCGTGTAGAGCGTGCACATGAGCACAAGAACAACAATAACTTCAATCTGCCAATTCCACGATTGCAGAACGGCACGTGTAATTGGATCCATAATGAAAAGCAAAGGGGCGATTTATAAATCGCCCCTAGAAGAATCAGTTCAAAAGTTTTCGTCTATCCGTGATAAACGCTACCCACAAGGTAAAGGGCCGGATAAAAGAATACCCAAACAACATCAACATAGTGCCAATAAATGGCAGAGGCTTCTACGCCCCAATGTTCTTCTGAATTAAAGTGCCCTTTACGGCCGTTATTCCAGATAATGAACAAGAAAATAATCCCACTTAGGACATGAATTGTGTGCATCCCCGTCATCGCAAAGAAAATACCGGCTATCACACCATCCGTGGGCTTCAGATGACCAAAAACCTCAATACCACCAATCGTTGCTTCTAAACCAAAAATATTCCATTCAAAAACAACCACCCCTATGAAGAAGATCATACCTAAAACAGCTGCGATTAAGTAACTGTTTAAAAATGTTTTACGGTCATCAACACCAATCGCTGTTTCACCGCGATTGACAAAATAACTACTCACTAAAAGAACACTGGTGGTGATAAGTCCAACTTCCTGACTTAATTCAGGGCGAATAATTTCACCATTTTCTTGCCAAAGCACAAACCGAGCCACAAGCAATGCAGCAAAGAGAAAAATTTCAGAAATACAAAACAGCCAAATCCCTAAACGATTAAACTTTAGCTGTTCGGCATAGGGAATAACTGGGCCATGATGGTCGTCATGTGCATCGTGATGATCAACTACAGCACTCATTAGTGGCCCTCCTCATCAGGTCGCCAAAGGCGATAGACATGCATAAACCAATTGATAATCGCCGCGGCTTTAATAAATGCAATAATAAATAGTGGCACCGTCGGATTATAATTCGGGATAATTGCCACAAAATATTCTACAATTGTAAGCACAGCGAGAAAAATAAAAACATTGAATCCTAATCGGTAAACATTACCTTTATTTTCGCCACTCAAAATAAATACTCCTCGCCATTCAAGGATATGATCAGTATTTAGTAACCAGTATTCAGCAAAACAACGCCATTACTAATTACCCAATCAGTCTCCCGAGGGAGCCGGTGCCGCTTGAGTATAAATTGCATCCTCCAAACCATAGTCATAAGGATCGCCAACCACCTCAAACGGTACGTCAAAGTTAAATTCTGGCAGTGGTGAAGGGGCCTGCCATTCAGGCGAACGAGAACCCCATGGGTTGCGCCCTGCTACAGGTTCCGTGCGGGCACTCACTGCAAAATTGTAAATCATAATTAAAATTGACCAGCCAATCACCAAAGCCGCAATCGTAATCAAAACGTGCGTCCCTTGAATACCTAAGGCTGGGTCGTAGTCAGAGATACGACGACGCATCCCTATCACACCAACGCTCATTTGACCGAAGCTCATGACCCAGAACCCCGGAACCATCAGCCAGAAATGAAGCTTACCCAAAGACTCTTTGTACATGTGGCCCGTAATCTTGGGATACCAATAGTACATGGCAGCGCAGAAGGGGAAGATAAATCCACCAAACATCGTGGCGTGGAAGTGTCCTACAACCCAGTAGCTGTCGTGGAGGTGAAGATCTGTTGGAATTGTTCCCAAAATTGGGCCACTAATCCCACCAATCAAGAACACCGAAATCGCCCCGAGGGTAAATAGCATCGGTGTTTCGAAAGTCATCTTGCCTTCCCACAGTGTTGCTATCCAGCTAAAGAACTTGACGCCAGTGGGAACAGCCACGAGCATAGTCGTAATCATAAACGGAACGCGTAAGGTGTCCGCCATGCCTGAGGTAAACATGTGGTGGGCCCACACTAAGAAACCAACCAGCGCAATGCCTAAGCTCGACAAAGCAATCCAGCGATAGCCAAAGAGTGGTTTACGGGTAAACACGGGTAGCAGCTCAGAAATGATGCCTAAGCCCGGCAGAATAAACACGTATACCGCCGGATGTGAATAGAACCAGAAGATATGCTGGTAGAGAACTGGATTACCACCATTTTCAGGATTGAAGAAGGTGAGGTCCAGCGCCCGCTCTGCGATTGTCATCGTAAGAGCCACACCAACGGTTTGTGTTGCAGTAAATTGAATTAGTGAAGTTGCCAATGCTGCCCAAACGAAAATAGGCATTCTGAAAAGGCTCATCCCTTTGGCTCGCATGTAGGCTGTTGTGACGATGGTGTTAATCGCGCTGGCAATTGATGAAAAACCGCTCATGTAAAAACCGAGCATGAAAAGTTGAACACCAACGGCCGTTCTGAGTGCCAGAGGTGAATAACCAACCCAGCCAGTATCCCAACCGCCAACGGCCATACCGGCTAAAATCAGCAGAAATGAGGGGAAACCAACCCAGTAGCTAAAGGCATTCAAACGGGGGAAAGCCATATCCGCCGCCCCAATCATGACCGGTGCGAGATAGTTAACCATTGCCCCCACACCCAGCAGAATCGACACAATCATGACGATACCATGCGCACTGAAAAGGGTGTTGTACTGGTCAGCTTCCAAGAATTGAAGACCCGGTGCAGAAAGCTCTAAGCGGAATAAGATTGCAAAAATACCGCCCACTAACAAAACAAAGAGCGATGTAAAACCATACTGAATGCCAATCACTTTATGATTAACATCAACAGAGAAGTAGCGGAACCATTCTGGCATGCCTTCAGGTGCGCCGTGATGCAGCGGCGTTTCGTGACCACCAATCCATAGGAACCAGTCGGTCATGACACCACCAACAATGAGAAAACCAACAACGCTAAAGAACGCACCCAGTACGAGCGCCGATTCGGCCATGAGGTCGAAAGGCTCTCCGCTCCAGACCCGGAAAAGGTTAACCAACAAGGCCCCTTCCAGCCAAAATATCACTTGACCGACTAAGCCCCAAGCGTAGGTACTGGCTCCCGCATAGTACATAAATCGTCCCATGCGTGAGTCTTGGAACAGCCCCATACCGCTGCCGGCCCCCACCATGACGTGGACAGCAAAGATAACGGCAGCTAGAACATTAACTAAAATTGGATGGAATGTATCGATAGCCTCACCTGGAATCAGGGCGAACCCAGACAAGAACTTGACGGCGTTGATCATACCCTCCGTCAGCAAAACGGTGCGAAGAATCCAAGCGAAGATACCACCAATCGTGGCACCCACGATCCCAGACACAATCGCGTGGGCAGCTCTTGAACGGGCAAATCTTACAATTGCTAGCATCATAATGTTACTCCGTTGCCTCCAGCGTTTGCATAAACGCAATCAAATCAGCAATTACATCAAAATCAAAGTCGCCTTCAAGGCCCTCAATTTCAGCTTCAAAAGCGGGGATTGCTTCCGCATAGGTTTGGTACATTACATTTGCATTGAATCCTTCAACGATCTGATCATTAGGATTTAAAATTGAGTTACGAATGTACTCATCATCAGCAATATAGGTAGAACCATCATCCAATGTACCAGTTTTCTCATAAATGCCTAGCCAGGTTGGCCCGTTTATGACCGAGCCGTCTACACTATGACAGCCAGCACAGCTCGGTGCGCCTGTAGCACCAAACCCTTCTCGATAAATTCGCTCACCGCGGGCTTCTGCGGTCATTGTTGAATAAGGCTCAGTCGTAGCCGTCGCTATGACCCATTCATCAAATTCGGCCTGACTCACAACTCGTACTGAAGCCAGCATGTTCGCGTGACCCGAGCCACAAATTTCCGCACAGCGCAAAACGTAATCTCCCACATCTGTAGGGGTAAAGCGCAGGTACGTCGTTCGACCAGGCACCAAATCTTGTTTTACCCGGAATTCTGGCACCCAGAAAGCGTGCAGAACATCGGTGGCGTTCATTTCCAACAAAACAGGTTGATCCACGGCCAGCATCATCACGGGACCGCGTACAGGGCTAGGTCCAGCGTCGACTTCCTCAGGATAGTTAAAACTCCAGCCCCATTGGAAAGCTGTAACTTGTATTGTCATCTCATCTGGTTTGGGTGTAATAAGTCGATTGAGTTCGACCCAGCCGTACCCACCAAATCCAAGTACCACAATAATTGGGATAACGGTCCAAGCAATTTCTAGGGCTGTGTTGCCGTGGATATGTGGCGCATCGGTATCGTCACCTTCTTTCCGTCTAAATGCAAAAACTGAGTAGAGCATCAAACCCATAATCAGTGCAAACAGGAAGGCAATCATCCAGAAATGCCAGTTGAACATGACATCGATTGCAACAGACTCAGCACTAGCCGGTAACGGCCGTACAAAGCCCATGAATACTGACAGCCTTTCCGGCAGTGTATCCAGATCGGCTTCTGCGCCGGGCCCATAAGGCAGCTGGAACATCCAGCCAAACACCAATCTTAGTATAAATGTTGATACAACAATAATTAAACCAACATTGATGAAATGGTTCGCTTTTCGCATAACTCCCATTCCTACTTAAAAAGTAATAAGTACTTTGTTATTCGTAATTAGTTATTCGCAATTAGTTATTGGGTGATTAGGTTTCACAAAAGCTAAGCTTAACTTTCCTAATTACCAAGCACCAAGTACCAATTCCTAACTACCCAAGATTTACAACATACGCCATCGCGCCAATGCCAAGCCCAACAATGATGAGCCCAGTTACCAAAACGGCGATGGTATCCCAAGGAATTGCACTCCCAGTAGAGTCTGCTTTTTCAGCAGAGGCAGCTTGGAATGAGCGCGGACGCATCCAAGCGATTAAAGCCAACAGCGTGGCACCAACAGTTCCCCAAACAAAATAAGGCGTTGTTCGGACGAAACGCTCGGGGTCGCCACCCAAGAAGGTTGACCCTTCAGGGAAGAACGTCCCGTTTAAAACAAGGCTGGCAAACCAAGCAAACATCAAAATAATCAAGGCAGTACTAATTGCTGACCATTGGGGGCGGTCATGGTCTTCAGATCTTGTTGAACGCCCTTCGTTCATCTGCTTAATGAGCTCTTTTTCAGAAGCAACTAGCTTTGCTTCGCTTTCCTGATAGGATTCGTCTTCCTTAACACTGCTGACAATTCGCGAGAAGAGCATGATAGGCGTTGCAATAGCTCCTCCCACAACAACAATTCCACCAATAACAAGGCCAAACAGAACACCAATTGCAATTAATGGATTAATCTCTTCAATTTTTATGCCATCCGGAAGTAGCACAACGTCAATTGTGGGGATTTGAATGGGACCGAGTGCAGGGAATTTCTGGGTAATAGGTATGGGCTTAATTTCAAAATCAATATTTTCGGGTTCAACGGGAAGAGCTCGGGTGTCACCTGAAGGAGCTTCAAATGATGGGACGGGCGCGTTTCCAATTAAGCCAGACCAAACGGCCGTTATGATGGCAAATGCCGCGAGTAACAGCAAAATGACTATCCAATTTATCAAGCCTTGATTACGACTCAAGAGGTTCTCTCCTGCTAATAAGTATCATTTGTTGAATGCCAGTATTGATGTAACATTCCAACTTTAAAGCAGTGTGAATTGTGATCAATTTCACACAATGCTTTGTTTGTGGATTTTAGCACAATCTCCCCGGCAAGCAACGGGACATAAGGTCGCTTTTTTTACTCATTTCGGCGCCTAGGGAAGAAAAACGGCCGTTTTCGCCCGCTCTCCTCACTTTCACCGTGCAAATCTTCGCGTAATGCTAACAAAGTGCGATGATAGAGTGATTTTATAGCCCCTTCACTCCGCCCCATGATGTTGCCAATTTCAGCATTTGAAAGTCTTTCCACAAACTTAAACACCAGCAGTTCTTGGCGATCAGCTGGCAAGCGGCGAATTGCACTTATCAATGCATCTTTATCTTCAATTAGCTGAGCCGTAAATTCAGGGCTATCATCGCTTACCTTCCACTGGGTAATATCTTCGATTGAAATGATTTTTCGGCGGCTGTTGTCTCGATGCCAATTGGCAACCAGGTTATGAGCAATCCGATACAACCAAGCAGAAAAAGGCACCCCTTGATCTTTATAGCGTTCAATATGACGCATCGCCCGCATGAAGATACGAGCCGTTAGATCTTCAGCATCTTCAACATTGCCAGTGCGGTAGTAAACGTAGTTATAAATACGCTTATAGTAAATTTCATAAAGTTGCCCAAAGGCCTCTTTATCCATTTTAGCTCGCTCAATCAGGGCGCGCTCGTCAATCTCGTCGCTCAATCCATTCTGCCTTTTTTATTTCCAATGAGGCAGTATATCAAAATGGGGTATCTCTGCCTACCGCCCTAATAGCGATCGCAACTCAGGATGATGAGTATGTGGGAAACATCTTGAAAACCCCTTGACACCAACTCTGCCCGAAGATATTCTCCTCCGCCAGATGATGAACGATACAAAATGCTTAGTACATCGACTATTTTTAATTTTGTTTATTGGAATTGTGGGGTGTTCACAACAAATGGCCCCCGAAACGGTTGCTCAAATTCCAACAACAACGTTTACGGCCGTTTCCCCACTGGCCACCTTCACGCGCGTTCCCACTTTAACACCAACCAGCACCTACACCGCAACACCCACCGCTACCCACACCTCAATTCCACCGACAAACACGCCTCAACCAACCCACACATCCACGCTCCAGTACACCAATACACCAACCCTAACAGCACAACCAACGATAACACCAACCAGCACCCTTCCCCCCACTCTAACGCCAACGCCGCTTCCGCTCCCCACACCCCAAGGCACGATTAGCTGGACCGTAAAGGTGCCCATCCTGATGTACCATTACGTCAGCATCCCCCCGGAAGATGCCGACGTTTACCGAACAGATCTTTCAGTCAAACCAGATGCTTTTCTTGAGCAAATGACCTATCTCGCAGAAAACGGGTATAACCCCATCGATTTCTATGATTTGTCGCGGGCCATTACCAATCAGCAAGAGCTACCCGAAAAACCGGTCATTCTGACCTTTGATGATGGGTATTTGGATAATTACGAAAATGCGTATCCTATATTAGAGCAGTTTGGCTTTAAGGGGACGTTTTTTATTGTCACTGAGTTTGTTGATTTTGGGCGCGAAGAATACATGAGCTGGGAGATGATCACAGAAATGGCGGCCAACGGACATCGGTTTGAACCCCACTCACGCACCCATCCAGATTTACGAAATCGGGAACGGCCGTTTCTCATTTGGGAAATGTTGGGACCTCAAGAGACGCTGGCCTTCCATCTTGGCTACACGCCACGCTACTTCTCCTATCCGTCAGGGCGTTACGATCAAGCCGCCATTGATATTTTGGATGAGCTTGATTTTTGGGGCGCAGTGACCACGCAAAGTGGCAAATGGCATGGATTCCCAAAGCGTTTTGAATGGAATCGCCTTCGCGTTCGTTTTAATACACCGCTAGCCGAATTTAAAGACATGATTGACCCCGGCGATACGATCAACGGTAAGCGACCAGAAGATATTGGCAAATAATAGCGTCCTGAGCGTGCTGAGGTATAGACAGGTTCATCAACAGGCTCACTCAGCGAACGCTACTCCTCCCCATTTAAAATAAGCGGCAGGTAGATAAATGGATAAACACGCTCAATTGCACCCATATCACATCGTTCAATAATTGGGTCCGGTCTAGCTGTGCCAATTTGATCGGCTACGTTAAATTCACCATCTTCAAATAATGGGTTTTTGCCAAGACTTAATAATGTGCAGTCCTGTATAGAAATTCGATTTAAGGCGGTGCTGCCTACAGCCGGAATAAAATAATCTGTGGCGTCAGTTGGTATCAATAAGTTTGGATCAACACCCACAATATTGTTGTCAACACCATTAAAGATCGTCGTCGTTCCAGCGGGATCACCGAGCAAATTATCGGTTGCCGTCATCGTACCGGTATTACTAATATCGGGATAAATATTGTTCGCGCCAGGTGTTGTGTTATCAATATTGCCGTAAAAAATATTCCCTTTTAAAACGGCCGTTGCAATTATATTATTTTGCAAACCGCCACCGTCTCCCACCTCGGTGATATCGGTTGCGCTTGCAGTATTGTTCGTTACCGTTGAAAAACTTAAATTCAAAAGTCCAAAATTACGAATTCCCCCGCCGCTACCGGTACTCATGTTGCCTGATATCGTTGAATTGGTAATATTTGCACCACCTTCGAAAAAACCAACACCTATCCCACCAGCTTGCCCCTCCACAAAATTCCCCATGATGGCACTATTCATAATATTGAGTTGAGACCTCATCGACATGATTCCCCCACCAGATACGGTGCCATTGGGGTTTAGCGCTTGATTATTGGCGACAATGCTATCCACCATATTCATCACGGCCCCTGAATTAAGATTGTCGCCAATGAACAATCCACCACCAATTCCTTTATTATTCACATTATTGATAATGTTGGTCTTAGTAAGATTCAATGTCCCCAATTCATTGCTGATACCACCGCCACTCCCCCCAAAATCTGTGGGAGGGACAACAGGAATCTGATTATTTGCCACCACAACACGATTTAATGAAAGCACATCATCATGCTGGCGAATGCCTCCCCCGTCCTCAAAAGTTGGTGGACGGCCGTTTTCAACCGTTAAATCTTCAAGCACAACCTCAATATCTCCACTTTCAAGTGGATCAACATCAAAAACACGGTCAAGAACGTTGCCATTAATTTGCGTACTCGCCGCACTGACTCCTCGAATCGTCATCGAAGTTGAAATATCAAAATCACCCGTTTGGTTTGCATCTTCACTGCCTCCGGCAATCAAAATGTTATACGTGTCAGACGAAAGTAAGATGACGACCTCTCCGCTACCATCTAGGACACAGCCATCAACCGGCAGGCCAGTATTTGCCGTTTGGATTGCTTCACGAAATGAGCAAGTACCATTCACATCTAGCTCATCATTAGCTGTAGTGACCGTAATCAATGTTTCTGCGAATGCAGTTGAAGAGGTATGAAAAAGAAAAACGGCGCCTAACAAAATAATGAGTGCTGAAAAAGTTAAGAATGAGCGGAATTTAATAGTTAACTGCATCTGGAACCTCCTATGCATGAACACACACCGATTTTATTATCACCAAAATCGGCTCAGTTTGACAAGACGTTCTCCGCTCCAATTCGAGGCTCAATCTTGCACCTGAGGTGTTGCCCGAAAGGGCTAATGAGTTGGGGATATACAAAAACAACAACTCAAACAATCCCAAGCCCTAAGCAAGATAAGTAAATTTTTTTCAAACTCTCCGGTGATTTTAGCGAAACGAAGTTCCGGCTTTGAATAATACGACGGCTATAAACTTCGTTTCCTCGAGGTTGCGAAGCTTTTATTTAACAGGGTTTCAATTTAGAAAATTCGGAACACTTACGTAGACAAAGCTTAAGGCGAAAAAGGATTGCATTACACAATGGAAATCAGACGGACAACCTTCAAATAGCATCCATTCTAAAGATAATATATTTAATTTTACGACTTCGTCGGCCGCATGCGCTTCGAGGACGCCTCGGCGGGCATCGGCGTCACCGTGCTCTCCGACTACCCGAACTCGGACAGCTACCTGCGCATGCGCATG
>JBCCFD010000107.1:0-18391 GCA_039029915.1 Chloroflexota bacterium | reverse complement strand
GGCGACAAAGACGGCGAGCTCGCTCTCGTTGGCCGCCTGCATGTGACCGATCGTGCGTTCGAGGTTGGCGAACCTGGAGATATCAACGGTTGGGCCATCGAGCCAGTCAATTTTGGCTTTGAGAGTGGGAACGGCCGTATTGAGCGTCTCCCAATTAATCTTGCTCCCGGGACGCGGCAAGGCACCAATTCGACAATGTTTTAATATTTCTTGGGGGGCAATCCATTTGTGGAAATCGCGTAGGGAGTCCCCACCGATAAGAAGCCAAAATTGCGAATTGTGATTCTGCTCATGCAGCAGTTTGAGCAGCGAGATGGTGGAGTGGGGTGGCTCACGCGTGGCGTCGGTCTCTTTTAGCACAAAGTGGGGGCGATCTTGGATGGCCAGGTGGGTCATGTGGAGGCGGTGAGAAACGGCCGTTATTGTCTGTTCAGATTTGTGCGGTGGATCACCAACTGGCAAAAACCAGATCTCATCGAGCTTCAACTGATCAAAAGCCGTCTCACCTAACCAAAGATGCCCAATATGAGGCGGATTAAACGTGCCTCCTAACAGTCCAATACGGCGCAATGATTAGTCACCCCATTCAAGAGACTGCTCGCCAATAATGACTGTGTCGCCCGTTTCAATGCCTGCCTCTTCTAAAGCGGCCGTGATCCCCATTCTCTCTAAAATATTTTGAAAACGGAGCAAGGTGGCATCAAATTCAAAGTAAGTCATTGAGGCAACTCGTTCAATCCTTTCCCCCGAAATGACCCAAGCACCGGTTTCGTCGCGATCAATAGCAAACGGGTCTTCTTCTTCTTCAACGCGAATGACAACATCTTCAAGTTCATGTCTGGTAACAGGTTCAGGGGCATTCTCAAGCAATTGCTTGACTTTATAAAGCATTTCGCGAACGCCTTGTCGCGTCACGGCCGAAATTGAGCAAAAATCGAACCCTTTGGCTCGCACTTCTTCTTCAATAAGCGGCTCCCAAGCGATGCCATCCTGCGTGTCCATCTTGTTTAGGACAACCAGTTGGGGGCGCTTTTCTAGCTCAATGTCATAAAGAGCCAGTTCTTGATTGATCATCGCCCAATCTTGGAGCGGTTCTTTTGCCATGCCATCAAGCAAGTGAACCAGAACTCTTGTCCGCTCGACGTGGCGTAAAAAATCATGCCCTAAACCAATCCCGCTGGCTGCCCCTTCAATTAAACCTGGGATATCAGCCATCACCATCGTTTCATAATCCTCTAACTCCACCACGCCTAAGTTCGGCTGGAGCGTTGTAAAAGGGTAACTGGCAATTTTGGGTTTGGCTTGACTAACAACAGAGAGAAGGGTTGATTTGCCGGCATTGGGCACACCGACAACACCGATGTCCGCAATGAGCTTGAGTTCAAGCGTAATCCATTTCTCGATACCGGGTTCACCTCGTTCAGCAATACGTGGGGCTTGATTGCGGCTGTTGGCAAAATGGATATTACCGCGTCCGCCGCGCCCGCCGCGTAAAATCGTGATTTCCTGTCCTTCTTCCGTCAGGTCGGCTAAAAGATCATCCGTTTCGGCATCTCGAATAATCGTTCCAGGTGGAACCTTGATTTCTAACGGCTTGCCGCGGGCGCCTGTGCGCCGTTTTGTATTGCCATGTTTGCCGTGGTCGGCGCGATAATGCACCTGCCTATGGAAACGCACCAAACTATTCATATGGCGATTGACGGTAACAATAATGTCACCACCCTTACCACCATCACCACCGCTGGGGCCGCCTAACGGGACAAATTTCTCGCGGCGAAAGCCAATCATGCCATCGCCGCCGTTCCCACTTCGAACGTAAATTTTTGCTCTATCGTAAAACATAATTTTTAGGGGATCGGGGCTGAGGGAACAGGGATTGGCTTTGTGCTTCGAGCGATAAGCTATAAGCGTTTGGTCAAGGAAATCACAAAAAATTTTTAAAAAGACGATATAGTCAATGTGATTTACTAATTACCAATTACCAATTACCAGCCCATCATCCCTAATCCAGTAATTTTTTCAATGCCGCCATACGCGGATCGATATTATCTTCTTCGCAGTCACAATTGTCCTCATTAAAGTTTTGTCCACACACCATGCACAATCCCTGACAATCTTCCCTGCAAATAGGTTGTATGGGTACTTCAAGTAATCCTAACTCACGAACCAGCGGAGCAAGGTCAATATACCCATCTTCACCTAGAACCAACTCTCCTTTTGGCGCTGATTCAGGCGGATAATAAAACAGGTCATCTAATTTAAAATTGATTGGTTGCCGTGTATCGATTAAACAACGCATGCATTCTAGTTCAAGAACGCTTTTCAGCGTGCCCCCAATATAAATTCCCTCTCCTGTTCGGGTCACAATGAAATTGCCTTCGAGCGGAGATAGCGTTAAATCATCAGAAACTCGTATCGTTGGGTAGGAAAGCCCCATCTCTCGGCTCGATCCCAAGTCAGCTTCAATGAGAAAACCAAAATTAAATCGTAGGTTTGAATGTTTGCCACTCATAAGGTAGGAGTATAGCATAGTGCGGATTTGGGATAAAATAAGCGTTTTGTAAACATTTGAGAAGAGAGAAGAGAGTCAAGAGTAGGGAGACAGGCGCTAAGGTCAATAAGAATAAGCTAACAAGCTGAAATGCGACAAGCTTATGGCTAGCGGCTTATCGCCTACAGCTAAAGGAAAACCATGAAAAAACTGCTCGTTGCAACAAAGAATAAAGGGAAAATCAAAGAGTTTGCTGAAATGCTGGCTGATTTGCAAGTGGAATGGCTCAGTTTAGACGATGTGGATATTACATTTGATGTGGAAGAAACGGGGACAACATTTCGAGAAAATGCGCTATTGAAGGCTGAGGCTTACGCTAAGGCATCGGGGCTGCTGACCATTGCAGACGATTCAGGGCTGGTGGTGGATGTGCTGGATGGCGCACCGGGTGTTTATACCGCGCGCTATGGTGGGGCCGGTTTAACGGCCGTTCAGCGCTATCAACATCTGCTGAAAAACATTGAAACTGTGACTGGGGATAGCCGCACGGCCCGCTTCCGGTGCGTTATCCTATTTGTTGATTCAGAAGGAAATTTGCTAGCAGAATCTGACGGGGTGTGTGAGGGGATGATTGCTACTGAACCTGCAGGAGAGGGTGGGTTTGGCTATGATCCTGTATTTTATTTACCAGAGCATGATAAAACAATGGCCCAACTGCCTTCGGAAACCAAGCACCAAATCAGTCATCGCGGGCGAGCTTTGCAGCAGCTTGTGCCCAAGATGAGAGAGATTTTGAGCCATTGATAGACCCCCTAAATATTGAGGGGACATGTGAACGACTTGTTTGAACGGGAATTTCTGCTGCACTTTTGCTAAATCGCTTCTTTCCGTTTACTCATCTCTGCGTAGGGGTATCGTAGGGGTTTGTGAAGAAACGGCCGTTACACTAAAACCCGTGTTGTGGTGATTAATTATCTGACACTTGACACCTGAAACTTGAAACAGATCATAGGGAAGAGATATGAACAAATTTATAATCAAAGGGGGACGGCCGTTAAGCGGAACCGTCACGCCAAGCGGCAACAAGAATGCGGCCTTGAAATTGCTCCCCGCCTGCATTCTCACTGACCAACCCGTCATCTTACACAATGTGCCTGATATTCGAGACGTCCAAGAGACGCTCAATATTCTTATCGATTTGGGCGTAGATGTATCAAAAATCGACGCCGGTAGCTATCGGATCGAGGCCAAGAACATCCATAAAACAACTTTAGATCGGGAAATTGCGAGCAAGACACGCGGTTCGATCGTTTTTTCAGGTCCTATGTTAGCTCGATTTGGTAAGGTAACTTTACCTATGCCCGGTGGTGACGTGATCGGTGGACGGCCGTTAGATACACACGTGCGGGCGCTAGAGGCCCTAGGTGTCAATGTATCGCTGCATCAAAAAGGGCTCTTCACCATGAATGCAGACCCTATTAAAGCCGGAGGCTACATTTTGTTGGCTGAAGCCAGCGTTACCGCGACTGAGAACACAATCATGGCGGCTTCACTAGCCTCGGGGGAGACAGTGATTGATAACGCCGCCAGCGAGCCGCACGTCCAAGACCTTTGCAATATGCTCAACCAGATGGGTGCTCAGATAGAAGGGATTGGCTCCAATCGGCTTAAAATTCAGGGCGTTGATAAACTGTCCGGAACCGAATTCCGAATTGGCTCAGACTTTATGGAAGTTGGTAGCTTTATTGGTGCGGCGGCCGTAACGGGCGGAAATTTGCGGATTAAAAATGCAGATCCGCACAGTTTGGGCATGGTTCGGCTTGTTTTTAATAAGCTAGGTGTTGACTGGGTTGTGGAAGGAAATGATATTATTGTTGGCTCTGAGCAAAAAATGTGCATTGAGCAAGCGCTGGGGGGGCGAATCCCACAGATTAAACCGATGCCCTGGCCCGGATTTCCGGCTGACTTGATGAGCATTGCGGTGGTCATTGCCACCCAATCTCATGGCTCAGTGCTGCTACACGATTGGATGTATGAAAGCCGCTTCTTCTTTGTTGATAATCTTTCATTTATGGGGGCAAGTATCGTGCTATGCGACCCTCATCGTGTCATTATTCAAGGTAAAAATCAGCTATTTGCAAGCCCGCATGGGGTGCCCAGCCCTGATATTCGGGCTGGAATGGCGATGCTGCTGGCCGCTTTGTGTGCCGAAGGAACCAGCACGATTCATAATATTCAACAGATTGATCGTGGCTATGAAAAAATAGAGCTTAAATTGCAAAATTTAGGGGCTCAAATTGAGCGTGTTTCTGAGTAAATGACTTGACCAAAGAGGGGGGGATGAGTATAATTTTCTGTCGCCCATGGCGAGATCTGTTCTTTAAAGTTTGTTGAGTATGTTCTTGTAACGATTCCCTTCAAATGTGAAATTGTTATAATTTTCTAGGTTGACAAGATTCTTCTGTTATTGGAATGAGCTCTTGCTGTCATTCATTAATAGCAGAGAACATTTTTCTAGCTCTTCAAACAACAACTTGTGTGAACAAAAAAAATTGAACTAAATTGAGACAATTTTTTTCTTTTCACCAACTGAATGAATATTGACTAATGTTTCGTCCGTCTTGATTTGGTGGATAAAATTTGCCAAATAGGCAGACGAGGCCACAGGTTCTGCTCATTTCGATTTCCATCATTTAATGCTGGACATAACATTAAATGGGCAATAATCGCAAAGCTTATTTCGAGGGGCAATTTTGCCCCTGTTTTGTAGGAGATTCAAATGCCAAAGCGTACATATCAACCGAAAATCCGCCGCAGAATGCGCGTTCACGGATTTCGTCAAAGAATGAAAACACATGGTGGGCGTAATGTTATAAAACGGCGTCGTGCCAAAGGCCGTGCTCGATTGTCAGTAAAAATGAACGAGCACGTTAAACGAGTTAACTGGAACGGAAGTTCAGCTACTGCTTATCGCTCTGTGCAGCGTTTTGGTGGTGGAAAAAAGAATTAGACTCAATTTTGTATAAGATTGAAACGGTGGCGCACATTAAGGAAATGTCCCTAATCAGCCCTGTTTTCAAGATTGGCAAGTATGCTTCCAAAAAGGATGCGCCTCAGCCGTGCGACGGATATTGAAAAGTTACGTACAGCTGGTAAAAGCTGGCGACATCCTTTAGTTATTTTGTTAGCCAGAAAAAATAGATTAGAGAAGAGTCGATTTGCTTTCGTGGCCAGCCGCCGAGTTGGGAATGCGGTAACGCGAAATCGAGCAAAAAGACTCTTACGAGAATCTATTGGTACTGAATTAAATTTGATACAACCTGGTTGGGATTGCTTATTGATTGCCAGACCGGCAATAGCAAAGGCACGTTTCACTGACTTACAAACGGCCGTTCATCAATTATTGGAAAAAGCAGACCTCATGGTAGGTGAAAGATGAAAAAGATATTTCTATGGATTATTCGTTTTTATCAAACCGCGATTTCGCCATTAACGCCGCCAAGCTGTCGCTTTTACCCTTCTTGTTCTCACTATGGCTACGAGGCCATTGAAAAATACGGCATTTTTAAAGGGGGGTGGATGGCAACAAAACGCGTTTGTCGATGTCATCCGTTTACTCCCGGTGGTTTTGATCCTGTTCCTTGATTTTGCTTCGGCATCGCTCTCGTATGCATTCCCTTAGGTCGCTCATAGAGTTTACGAGCGACTACACTGATGGAGAGCAATCAATTGTTTAAAGAAAAACGGCCGTTTCGACGGTCTTACATCATTTTTTTCCTCATTATTTTGACACCTGTCCTTTTGGGAGCTTGTGGGGCTAATGGTCAAAATACAAGCTGGCCCGGTCTGACTGCAGAAGAAAATACGGTTTATCTTGCCTATGGCCCCGGCGTATTGGCATTTGATATTGATGAGCAAACCCAAAAGTGGGTTTATCCGGCCGAAGCGAATGCGACGCTGCAATTTTTTGCGGCACCTGACGTGGAAAACGGCCGTTTAGTTTTTGGTGACTACGGTGCAGCTGGTGGATTTCTTAACCCAAGCCCAACCATCTCCATTTATGGTGTAGAAGACAGTGGTGAAACGGTCACAGAACTGTGGACACGCAATGATTTAGCTTCCGATCGAATTGCTGCTCAACCATTGATAGCGGGGGATACCGTCTACGTAGGCACATCCGATAATCTCTTGTTGGCGTTGGATTTAAACTCAGGAGATGAACTGTGGCGTTTTGAAACAGAACACAGCGTTTGGACGCAACCTACCTTGCTCGATGATACACTTTTCGTTTCATCTTTGGACCGCCACATTTATGCCCTAGATGCTGAAACAGGTGAAGAGAAGTGGACTGAGTTATTAACTGGTGCCTTGTCGGGCAAACCAATTGTGGCTGATGGGTTAGTCATTCTCTCCAACTTTGACACCAAACTACACGCCCTTGATGTGGAAACTGGTGTGGAGCAATGGTCAGCAGATTCAACTGATTGGGTTTGGTCAGCGCCTACCGTTTCAGATGGGCAAGTCTACTTTGGCGATGCCTCAGGGGCCGTGTATGCTGTTTCGCTGGCAACAGGTGAGCAAATTTGGCAAGTTCAGACACCCGGTGCGATTCAAACAAGTCCAGTTGTGGCCAATGGTCTTGTGTTTATTGCTTCTGCTGGACCTGAAGAGACAGAAACGGGTATTTTACAAGCGCTGTCAGTGGAGGATGGGGCAATCGTTTGGGATGCAACAACTACCTCGCCAATATTCACAACGCCCGTTGTTGTAGACGATACGCTTGTTGTAGCCGTCAATAGCAATAGTGAATTATTAGTGGGTTATGGTCTTGAATCGGGTACCCGTAGATGGGCATTTTTGCCAGAGTCATAGATAAATTTCACAAAGTATCTCGAGATCAGACATATCTAAAATGTGAAATTTACTCGGTGAAAACCAAAATTGAGTTGATTCTTTATCAAGGTCCCTTTTGGTTTTTACATAAATTATCGATAGGATAAAGTTTTATGTGGGAATTTTTCATCGTCGATCCAATGACGAATATCTTATTACTGCTTTACCAATATTTAAACCAGAACTTTGTATTGGCGATTGCGGTATTTACCATCCTGATTCGGCTTGTCACTTTGCCTTTGAATATTCGTCAACAAAAAAGCAGTTTGCGAATGCAGGAAGTTCAGCCACAAGTGCGTGCCATTCAGCAAAAGTATCGTGACAATCCTCAGAAAATGCAGGAAGAATTTGCCAAAATTGGGTATAACCCCGTTGAATCATTGACGGGTTGCTTGCCTTTGTTGATTCAAATGCCTGTCTTATTTGGACTGTTCGCTGTCTTGCGCAACGTACTCGGAACAACGCCTCAAACCCTTTTTGAGCTGAGCCAAAGAGTTTATCCATGGCTTCCAATCGATTTGTCGACACTGTTGCCCATTGAGAACTCATTTCTGGGCTTCAACTTAGGCCAACCCGACCCCACATTTATCTTGCCGATTTTGGTATTTGCCACCATGTTTGTGCAACAGCGATTTTTGTCGCCTACTGCAAACAAGAAAAAGGATGACGATTCTAAAAACGCAAAAGGTAAAAAAGCACAAAAACAACAGCAAGATGATCCAACTGCTGCCATGACCCAATCGATGCAGTATACAATGCCAATTATGTTTGGCTTTTTCTCGTTACAATTTCAGGCGGGGTTGTCGATTTACTTTGTTCTCTCTAACATCATTGGGATCGTGCAAGGGTATTATACTAAGCAGGTGATGGATCGGGAGCGCGAAGAACGAGCCAAGCAGAAGAAAAATAAGCCACAGAAAGTCGAAAATAATGATTTAAAAGCCTCTGATGAGCCAGAATATGAGCTTCAAACACCTGATGTCATTGAAGCTCGCCAATCTGGTAACAAGAAAACGAGCAAAGGGGCTAAACCAACATCAAAGCGCAAAAAGCGCTCTGCTAAGCGTTAGGTAATTCAGCCAATTACAACGATATATTTTGAGTTACCAACAGGAGAACAAAAAACGATATTGAGTAAACGATTCCAAATACATTTTGTTCTTAACATAGTGAGATTAAATAATGGATAAAATTAGACGGGAAGTAGAGGTTCGGGGAGCTGATATTGATCGTGCGGTAAATGAGGGATTAGCAAAATTAGGTTTAGAACGTTCAGAGGTCATCGTTGAGGTTGTTGACGAAGGTAGCCGAGGTCTTTTAGGGCTTGGCAGTCGCGATGCGATTGTTATCGTTAAAGAGATTACGCCCACAGGCGATCCTGAACCAGAGCCAGAACCAACTCCGGTACCTGAACCACCTAAACCAAAGCCAGCGGTACAAAAGGCACCAAAAAAACCGCAACAACAACAACCAAAGCCAAAGGCGCAAGAGAAAAAGAAGCCTCAGGCACAGAAGCCAAAACCTGTTCCAAAGCCACAAAATCAAAAGGCGCAGAATACGGCCGTATCGAAACCCAAACCAGCACCTGAGCCTGTTGAGGAAGATCCAGAATACCTAGAAAAAGAACAAGCACTAGCGATCGAAATCATAAAAGGGCTGATCGAAAAGATGCATGTTGAGGCAGAGGTAAGCGCCACCGTTTCAGAGCCAGATGATCTAACCGGCAAACGGATGAATGTGATCAATGTCAACGGCAATGATCTTGGTGTTTTGATTGGACCACGTGGTGATACACTCAGTTCGCTACAGTATGTGTCACGCCTAATGGTAGGGCACCGGCTGCGCTCACGAGCAAACTTCGCGATTGATGTTGAAGGGTATCGTCAGCGTCGCGAGACGGCTCTGCGCCGTCTCGCAGAGCGGATGGCGGATAAGGTTATCAAGCAAGGACGAGCTAAAACGCTTGAACCAATGCCACCGAACGAGCGCCGCATCATTCACATGACGCTACGCGATCATGAAGGGGTTAACACCCACAGTGTGGGTGAAGGTGACCGCCGCAAAGTGCGGATTGTTTTGAAATAGTAATAAAAAAGACCCTAAGCGTTTTATGAAGCTTTATGTTACTATCATAAAACGCTTAGGGTCTAACCATCAATTGCTTCTCCACAGTACAAACAACTTACAAAGAAATTAAATCAGCTTGGGTAACGGCCTTAATCTTTTTGATAGCATCTAACGCCTCAATTGGTGGGTTGCTGTCGAGATTAATAACTGACAGAGATTCCCCGCTGGGTTGATGCCGTCCCATGCGCCATTCACCGATATTAACTTCATAGGCGGCTAGCAGCGTGCCAATTTGACCAATAACGCCTGGTACATCTTTGTTTGCCATGAGCAAAAGGTGACCTTCTGGCTTTGCTTCCAGTTGATACTCGTTAATTTGTACAATACGCGGCTCTTCGTTGGCAAAAAGAACCCCAGCCACCAGTTGAACCTGCTTACCTGAGTGCACACGACAAGAAATGCGGTTGGAATAATCAGCCGTTTCCATCCCTGTTGCTTGCGAGACTTCGATGCCAGCCTCATCGGCTAAGATCGGTGCATTGATGTAGTTGACCTCTTCGTCTTGACTGTCTTCTAATAGCCCTTTGAGTACGCCAGCCGCTAACGGCCGTATTAGGTTATCCACATCATTGCCACTCGCTTCGATTTCTACTTGGGTTACTTTGCCTGTTGCTAAACCGGCTTGAAGTTTGCCAATTCGCTCAGCAAGAGTGAGATACGGCCGTATTTGTTCAAAATCAACCTCAGCCGTCATCGGCAGATTGATTGCGTGCTTAAAGCCATGGCCCCGTAAGCCGTTGATCACTTGATTAACTACCATCTGGGCAACCGTTTTTTGCGCTTCGACCGTACTGGCCCCAAGGTGAGGTGTGTGGACAACATTTGGCAAACCAATCAGCGGACTATTTTCGGGAGGCTCCTTGCTGTAAACATCAATGCCTGCTGCCTTTACTTTGCCGCTTTTGAGCCCTTCAGCTAAGTCTGACTCGTTGACCAACTTACCTCTCGCTACATTCAAAATAAAAACGCCATCTTTCATTTGTCCAATGGCATCCTTATTAATCATTTTTTCCGTTTCAGGTGTAGCGGCCGTGTGAAGTGTAATGTAATCTGATTGGGCATACAGTTCATCTAAATCAACCAGTGTCACACCAAGCTCAAGCGCCACATCTTCAGTGACGAATGGATCATAAGCAATGACCTGCATGCCAAACCCTTGCGCCCGGGCAGTAACCAGCTTGCCAATACGGCCGAATCCAATGACCCCCAGCGTCTTTTGATAAAGTTCCGTTCCCGCATAGTGAGACCGTTTCCATTCACCGGCTAAAACCGAGGCGTGAGAATGGGCGGTGTGTCGCGTAATGGCCATCATCAAAGCCATAGTCTGTTCAGCCGTGGCCATACTGTTTGCCCCTGGCGTATTCATCACCACAATACCATGCGTTGTGGCCGCTTTAATATCGATATTATCAACACCGGCCCCCGCTCGACCAATGATTTTTAAATTTTTCCCAGCCCCAATGATATCAGCATCAGGTCGGGTGCCGCTGCGCACAATCAAAGCGTCATATTCTCCGATAATGCCCATCAATTCATCCTTGCTGAGGCCTGTTTTCATCTCAAAATGGACATCATCAGCCGCCTCTAAGATATCTAGACCGGCTTGGCCCAGCTTGTCAGAAACTAAAATTTTCAACATGTTTTCTCCGTAGGATAACGATCTATTGGGTAAAATATTGATCCATAACCACAAATAGCTCTTCCATATCTGCCATTTGCAAATCACCCATGTGTGCAATTCGAAACGCCTTGTTTTTTAATGCGCCGTACCCATTTGAAATGATCATACCGTGTTCACGCAGAAAGCTATTGAGTGAGGGAATATCGATATCTAAATTATTGCGCACATTCGTCACTGTCGGTGAGGCATATTGCTCGTCCCCATAAAGCTCGAATCCTTTACTTCTCACCCATTCAATCGTGCGATCTCGCATGGCAAGGTGGCGACTAAAGCGATTTTCCATGCCTTCAGACATCATGTCATCAAGCTGGCGATCGAGCGCAAAGAGTAACGAAACAGCTGGTGTAGCTGGTGTTTGGAATTTTTGCATTGATTTGTCTAGGCTTATGAAGTCAAAGTAGTAACCACGATTGGGAACAGTTTTTGCTTTTTCAAAGGCCCGATCTGAAACGGCACAGAAAGCCAATCCAGCCGGTAGAGCAAACGCTTTTTGGCTTGCTGTTAATGCGACATCTAAATCCCAAGCATCAAATTCTAACCTAGCCCCCGATAAACCACTCACGGAGTCTACCAATATCATAATGTCTTCCCCATTAGGGGCTTGGCGAACCGCTTCGGCTATCTCTTTGATGGGATTTGTTAATCCAATGCTGGTTTCGTTATGGACGACAGTAACGGCGTCAAATTCCCCAGTTGAAAGTCGTTCAGCGACCATCTCGGGCAAAATCGGCTTGCCCCATTCGACATCTAGCACTTCATTTGGCTTGCCGTTGGCTTCTGTGACCATTCGCCAGCGGTCTGCAAATGCACCATTAACGCAATTTAGCACTTTTTTATTGATTGTATTGCGGACGGCTGCCTCCCACATTCCTGTGCCAGAGGAGGCGGTGATTAAGACTCGTTTTTCGGTATAAAACACCTTTTTAAGCTTTGGCAAGATGCGTTCGATAAGATCAATACATTCAGGCATACGGTGCCCAACCATCCACTCTGTTTGGGCGTCAAGAATTTCAGGACGAACTTCAGTGGGTCCTGGAATATACAGCTTGATATGCTTTTTGGAATTTCTGTTTGAGTTGCTCATTTTTAAATTGGATTGCTCCTTGATTGGTTAAATCAAATGCTTTTTTAAAGAGTGCGAGATGGTTTGGATCTTGTACTCGTTTTACAGCCGCAGGGCCTGCGGCAAGAAGTAATAGGGGGGAAATGGATGGGGTTTGGATAAAGGCCGGGGCTTCATGGCGCACTTTTTCACGGCTGACAACACCACCAAAACCGACGAAGAGATCAACGGCCGTTCCTGCTAAAAGGTCACTTGTCCCATCACCAATGAGAAGAGAACGGCCGTTTTTTTCACCAAGCAGTTCTTTTACAATTTTTGCTTTGCCATTGCTAATGGTTAAAGCCCCTTCTTCAAACGCCATGTATTGCTCCGCAGGATGAGTAGATTGCGTCTTCCACCATTCACCAGAAAGCTGATCAAAATCAACCTGAACAGCCCGAATCCGCTCTTTAGGAACACCCAGATAGATGCCAAACTGTTCAACAGGTTCTGCTAAACCGCCACTAATGATGTAAATGGTATGCCCAAGGGCCTGCAAAATTTGAATCACCATTTGGGCATCTTCAACAATATTCTTTTTATAAATTCGACGAATGTCTTGAATTTGGGCGCGAGAGGGATGAATGGTTTGAAGTCTTTTTCCATACACCTCTTCTAAATCAAGATGGCCATCCATAGCCGCATTGGTGAGGGCTTCTATTTCTTGTTTTTTATTGGCTGAATCTGCCAATATATCAATCCCTTCAACTGTCGTCAGGGTTGAATCGCAATCAAAAAAGATATGTTCATAGTGAGGCCAGCGCATAGAAATCACCTCTTCCTATTTTGCGGGAATTGTATCCTCGTTTGGTCTGTGTGTGTATGGGGAGTTTGACACAAAATTCACAAGTGCAATTGTAGCGATCATACAAATTACGAATTTCGTATTATGCCTGTAATGCCTTGATAATATCTTGATGAAATTGGCCTGTACTAATGACACAATCCATGCCGCGCCGATCCCAAATGATTGGTTCCCCAAAATCATTGGTATACGCGCCACCTGCTTCAGTGGCTAACAAAAACCCAGCGGCCACATCCCACGGTTTTAAGTTGTAGTTGATATAGGCATCAAACCGGCCAGCGGTGACCCAAGCGATGGCGATTGCCGCAGAGCCTAATACGCGAATGCCGTGAATTTGATTGGCTAATTTTAGGGCGACATCTTTAGAAGATCGGCCTGTGCGCTTGTTGGTGCTGAAATCCATTCCGATAATGGCATGTTCTAGCTCGGTTTGCCCACTTGCCTTGATTGAACGGCCGTTAAGCCAGGCCCCTTCTCCTTTGGCAGCTGAAAACAGCTCATCTCGACCTGGATCGTAAATAGCGCCGGCCAATAATTCGTATTGTGTCAGGTGGGCTTCCGTCGCCTGAATAGGTTTTCCCACGCCGATTGAGACGGCAAACTGAGGTTGATGACGACTATAGTTTGTTGTGCCATCAATTGGATCAATAATCCAAATCAACTCGCCTTCTGAGGGAAGGGAGTCATCATCTTCTTCCCCCAAAAAACCATGAGTCGGGTAACGCTCCATGACGCGTTTTGCGATATGCGCCTGAGCCGCAATATCGGAGGAGGTCACGAGATCGTGATATCCCTTTTCGGAGATTGTTAGGGGTTCCTGCCACTTTTCAAGGGTTAGCTTGCCAGCAGAAACGGCCGTATCTTGCACAAAGGTTAGAAGTTCATTTTGCATAATCGGTTTATATGGGATGATAGCCCAATAAAATGAGTGATGACACCAAAGAGAGCCGCCACTCATTTCATAATTTAAATAATTCTTGCCCGAATGCGGGAACTCACATAATCAAGCGTCATTACAACGAGCGCAATGGCTATCATCATAACGCTTGCCTGTCGATATTGAAGCAGGTTAATGTTTTGTACCAGCACGAAACCAATACCACCTCCGCCGGCAAACCCGATGATGGTTGAGAAACGAACATTGATATCCCAACGGTATAGAGTAAACGCAATATAGGGAGGCACAATTTGAGGAATTACCCCAAACACAATCGTCTGTAATCGATTGGCCCCAGTGGCTGTGATGGCCTCTAGCGGGCCTTCAGAGATGTTTTCGACTTGCTCAGAGTAAAGCTTACCCAAGGCAGCAATCGTGTGGATGGTTAGGGCTAAAATCCCGGCAAATGGGCCAATTCCGACCCAAACGGCAAACACGATCACGTAAATCAGCGGTTCAATCGACCGAATGATATTGAGCAAGCTCCGTGTGGTGCTATAGATAATGGAGCCAATTGGATATTGACGCTTAGGATGTGTAAGCACGCCCCCAATCAACCCTAAAACGGCGGCAACCGCACCTGGGATTGTGGTCCAAAACTGTGGTTCATCATACTGGTAAAGCCAATTTAAGGCTGATCCAATACCAAATACAAAGACGAAGGCACCGATAGCACAAAGCACGGCCGTTAAGCCTCGCGCCAATCGTTCATCCAAACCTAGCACGGCTTCCTGACCCACAAAGCTCCCAAATGACATCCCGAAGAATGCTAAGAGTAAGCCCATTATACCGGGTGATAAAACCAGTACAGCTTCAAATAAAAGCCCGAAGAAGCGCCCTAGGAAATCAAAGGGGCCAAGTATCGGTTCGATGGCTTCACCAATTAAAATACCGAGATTTGATAAATAACCAATAGTGGGGAAGAAGAGGCCGATTAAGGCCAACAAGATCAGACTATTGACTAAAATTTGTCGCCCGCCTGATAAATCATTGCTGAGCATTGCACCGGCATACCGAACGGCCACCACCAAAAGGGCGGTCCCAACGATTAAACCGACGATATTGATGGGAACATTTGTCTGGGAAACGGCCGTTATATTTAAAAGGGTGCGAGTCAACTGCACACCGACTAAATACCCAATCGGTAAAGCAATAATGCCCCCCATAATCGCTGCCAGAGGCGATCCCACCTGTATCATTAAATTACGTGACGCAATAAACGAAACTGGAATAGCAATTAAGGTACCAACCGTCGTTGCCATCAACGCCATAAAAATCGTTTCAATAATCTTTTCAATCGTTAAAATCGAGCTTTCACTCAAACCGGCAATGCCAACTCGCCACTTTTCTTCAACTTCAATCCGCTGTGGCTCGTCCGTTGGGCGAATATCAGGCATCGTGAAATCAGCCTCAAAGTTACCATTGGCATCTGTTCTAAATGTGGAAAGTGCTCGAGTCGTTTCAACATCCCCTGGCGGATACCAGCGAATAATACCGTCAGTTCTTGGCCGAAAACCGCTCCCTTGTAGTACCACACTATCTTGTGTGGTGTTTACGCAGTTAGGTATCAAAACGGTTTGCCGATCTTCAAGGGAAGTCTGTGACCCCTTAACATCCTCAGGACAGGGCATCCGAATTGTGATATCCATGCTGCGGGTCTCTTCACGATAATCCAAAAAATCCGGCCGTGCTAAGGCTCGGATTACCCGAACAGCCACCTCTTGCCGATTTGGATCTTGTGGCTCCTCCAAATTGACTTGCGTCACATCCGTGCCATACGCATACAAAACAAGCACAAAAAGCCCAATCAAAATCGTTATAATCGATCGCCTTAGAAAACTACCTTCACCATCTTGATTTTGATCAAACATATCAACCTATCCGCACGGCATCCTGGCCGTAAATATCTTTAAATCGCTTGTCGTCAATTTCTGAGGGCATCCCTTCAAAAACCAGCTCGCCCTGATTCAGGGCAATTACCCGATCCCCATATTCCTGCACTAAATCCAAAAAGTGCAGGCTGCACATCACCGTAATATTATCTTCTTGATTAATTTGTTGGAGATATTGCATGATGCTGTGGGCTAAAACTGGATCGAGGCTAGCGACGGGTTCATCTGCCAAAATAAGCTCTGGTTCCTGCATTAAAGCGCGGGCAATGCCGACCCGCTGTTGTTGGCCCCCGCTCAACTCATCGGCACGGTTATTCGCCTTGTCTCCAATGCCGACTCGATTTAAATTCTTAAACGCTTGCTTCATATCTGATTCAGGGAATCGGTTAAATACAGAGCGGATGGGATTGACATACCCTAAACGGCCGCTTAAAACATTGGTCAATACGGAAGAACGCTGAACCAAATTGAAATGCTGGAAAATCATCCCAATTTTTCGCCGCGCCCTGCGCAGTTCCTCCCCCGTCACGTGTGATAATTTCGCGTCGTTCCACCAAATTTCACCGGACGTTGGTTCAATAAGCCGATTAATACACCGCAAAAGCGTACTTTTACCCGAACCACTCAGCCCCACAACCGCCAAAAACTGACCATCTGGCACTGTAAAGCTGACATTTTTCAACGCCACTGTGCCATCGTCATACACCTTCGTTAAATTTTCAACACGCAACATTACACACCAACAGGAAACAACAAAGAGCTAGAGCTAGAAGTAATTCCCTCCTCTAGCTCTAGCTCTATTTTCTAACTTATCGAATTATTCACCCAAAATATCTTCTTCAGTCATACCTAACGCACTAATAATAAAGCGCGTTGGGTCATAAGCCGCATCAGTTGTTGGTTCTGCACCTGTCCAACTGTAGAAGCTATCAGAGCAAAGCGTTACCACGCCGTCTGCTGGCTCTTGACACGCATCAGATGAAACATATGCATCTAAAGCCGCAATAATTTCTTCAGCTTGATTGAGTGGGAATTGTGGCCCAAATGAAACGGTGTCGTTGGGAATCGGATCAGAGATTTCAAGAATGCGAGTTTCTTCAAAGATACCGGGATATGTTTCCATTGCAGACGCACGAGAGTCTAAAATGCGATACCCACCGTCAGCCGGATCACCACCCACAAAGACACGGCCAGCTTCAGTTCGTTCCGGAGATACTCCCGCATCACGCCAAATTTCAGGAGCGTCGACTTCTGGATTCCACGTCCGATCATAATTGGGTAATAATGGTGGGCTGAAGAAGCCCGTTGCAAAGTCAACATCACCTTGCGCCACAGCTAACATGGCGTTAGTGTGTCCACCAGTTTCTACAATCTCACCAGTTTCGATACCTGCATCAGCGAAAACAGCGCTTGGCACCAAGAAACCTGAGGTTGAAGTTACACTCGGCGCACCCCAGGTCTTTCCAGCTAAATCTTCAATCGTTTCAATGCCACTATCATCGCGAACGACGATTTGCGCCCAATAAACGCTCCAACCAAATCGGACTGCTGCATTACCCACCTGAACACCACACCGTTCGTTAGCTAAAACGTAGCCTAAAGCAGGGATGAAGCCCATTGTGTCATCTGGAGAGGCACACATCGCTTCAATTGTGGCTGCATAGCTTGTGGGAACGCTAACCTCAAAATGATAACCAGTCGCGTTTTTGAGTTCTTCTGCTAAGATTTCACCACCAGTGACAATCACATCCGCATCGACCGATGGTACAAAAAGCATCTGAATCGGTCGTTCTTCGCTACCTAGTGCTGCTTCTTCAACCATCACTTCTTCAACAACCGTTTCTACCTCAGTAACAACACGCGTTACTTCAACAGGAACTTCTACTTCAACTTCTACCGGAACTTCCACCTCTACTTCTTCTGTTACGGTTTCGGTCACAACCCGAGTTACCTCAACTGGGACTTCAACAGTTTGAGGTTGGCAACCTATTAAGAAAATAGCAATGCCAAAAAGAACAAGGACAAATTTCAGTTTATTATTCACTTTTCCTCCAAAAAAATTAAAAGCCGATAATTTTGCTACGATGTAGGCTGCGTTTAAACCATTCTACGCAATAAATGGCTTTCTCCCAAAAAAAGAGGCTGATCTAATAATCAGCCTCTTTTAAGTTTGGAAATGATTCTTATTGATTAGGAAATGGTGCCTGGGATGAGCAAGATTTTTGGGATTTCAAATTAATTCTTATTCGCAAAAACCTTGCTCATTCCAGGCACCATTTCCTAATCAATAAGAATCATTTCCAAACTTAAAAGAGGCTGATCTAATAATCAGCCTCTTTTTTTGGGAGAAAGCCATTTATTGCGTAGAATGGTTTAAATGCAGTCTACATCGTAGCAAAATTATCGGCTTTTAATTTTTTTGGAGGAAAAGTGAATAATAAACTGAAATTTGTCCTTGTTCTT
>JBCCFD010000106.1:0-18471 GCA_039029915.1 Chloroflexota bacterium | reverse complement strand
CGTGTCCAGGTATCTTGCTCTAAGATAACCAATAGCAACATTGGCGCAAAGATAACGGCCGTGTGTTTTGTAAGAAACGCAAATGATATGAGAAAAACAAAAATAATTATGCGGAAATATCTGGGAGTGATATCCCGACTCGATAAGAAAATCGCGAGATAGATTAACCAGCTGCTTAAAGCAATCAACAGCGGATCGTTTGAGACCCCGTTTGATAGATAAAGAAAACTGCTATTAAACACAATTAACAATGCAGGGAGTAGAAACCAAAACCCTTTAGGCCACAACGTTTTGCCTATCAAAACGGCTGCCCAAACAGTCATCGCTCCCCAGAAAATTGAAAATAAGCGTATCCGCCCAAACGCCTGCACCCAAGTGGCGTTTGGTTGATTAACGGCCGTATGAACATACATATTTTTACTGCTGTAATTATCAATAAAATTGAGTCCCCGCTGCCGTTCAAAGTCTGGATTTGGAAAGAGCTGCTCAAAAAAAGCATCTGTTTCTAAATCCATAATAAACAGGGACATGAGGGCATAGTAAAATGGCGGGGCGTAATACTCTGGCACACCTGGTTCAATTAACGGGACTGGTCCTTCACGAAATTGGTTGGGGAATTCAGGCAGTTGTCCTGAATCAGCAATATATTTAACGACCGAAAAGTGGGACGGCTCATCAGGCGTTTCAAATACAGGAATGAAGGGACGATAGTAAAACGCAAGGATGATAAAAAGGGGAATTGCAACAAAATTTGCCAGAATTTTTGGCCAAGAATTGCTCACAGGCTGTGAGTTTATCCGATTCTATTTATAGCTCAAATATCCTGATAATTCGCTAATCTACCGCTTTTCTAGGCAAAAACCGTATGCAAGCCTGCACTTTAATGAAACAATTGATATGGAAAATACGGCCGTATCAACAAAAGTATCAATCTGCTATTAAAGGCAGGTAAGTTTGATACTGAAATGACGAAATAGATGCCGAATCCATTGACCATAAAGAGATATCTCGAACAACAATAAAATCTCCTAACCAGTTTCCCCGCCCCCTTATCAACACAGAGGTTGTGCCTTCGGGCACAAAATAGCCGGCCTCAATATCCCCCGTGAAATAAGGCCAAAACGCGCCGTCGTCATACGTATCCATGGGTTGAGGTGCAGGTGTTTGCCATGTTATGCCATTGTCGTAACTCACCTGTATTGAGTACGCTTCCCCCATCGCTGTAAAACGTAATCGACTATTCGCAGGCGCAGGCGTCGAAAAATTAATCGCGATTGGCTCATCATTAGGAACTTGGTAACTGTACTGATCCGCTTTGATAATGGTAAACGGAATAGTAGGTTCTAAATGAAAGTTATCCCAATGATAGGTGTTGGGGGCACAAAGAGCGGACCCGCTACAGTTTTTATATGGGTTATAGGAATGGTGAGAAAATTGGACAACAGCTAGATCAGATGGAAAAGGTTGATAAAGATCGGTATCAAAAAAGCATTTGCTATACACGGGCATGCAAACTGAAAGATGGCTTCGATTATTTGTTAGCTTAATTTCAAGCGTATCTCGACGGGCGGCATCAGGTTCAAGAAAATCATCATAGTTAACGTTAAAAACGGGAGGTAATGCTGTGCTAACAAAATTGTTATCGATTTGGAAAGCATCAATCTCACCCGGGGCACGGCTTGTTCCAAAAGTTGAATCAACCAACTTTAAATTGATCATAATTGAATTTCTTGGAAAGCCGTTAAAGTCAGCCACGATTGCGCCGCTCACTAACTGTTGATGATCAAGCAGGGGGGTTAAATTAACCTGCCAATAATCACGACCGGCGGTGCGGAGTGTCGAAATATCAAATCGGACCACCGCTTCTTCATCGGACAAATCAAGAAAATGATTGGGGGTCAGGACAACTTGGGCCGCGCCGGGGCCAAACGTGGAAGTCATCATGTGCTCCCGGCATATAAACACCGTATCAGCAAATTCCTGAACGGTGTGCGTTCCCGGCGGTGCGCTACAGGTCTCGGTGTGATGTGCTTCCCATTCAGATGGCAACTTATCAAAATTTCGGAACTGTCCCCAAGGACCATCACTGTGTCCATTTCTAGCGTGGCTGGTGATATCCCAGTTAACACCCGTTGGATGTGATAAAAAGCTCGCTGGGCTGTCAGGGGATGAACCTGTCCAATCTTCAGTAAATGTTGTTACTTCAGGTGCCGCCAAAATAACAAGTAAAACAAATAATACAGCTAGAACTGGTTTCATACTTTTCTACTTGACCTCAACATAGGCCATTCCAAAAATTTTATCCGTAGGTGAATCAACACGCTTGCAACCCCGAAACCAGCCTTTCACGTGTTTCAGCCGGATCAATCACTTCATCAATCTCCATGAAGGATGCGGTATTAATCGCCTTACCTTCTTTGTAAACGTGGTCCAACATCTTCTCAAAAAGAGCTTGCTGCTCAGTCTCATCCTTGGCTGCTTCAAGTTCTTTCCGGAACCCCAAACGGACAGCACCTTCAAGCCCCATTGCCCCAAATTCACCGGTAGGCCAAGCCAGTGTAAAAAATGGAACATGAAAGCTTCCGGCGCACATTGCCTGCGCACCGAGACCATACCCCTTACGCAAGACGATGGCAAAGAAGGGAACATTTAGCTTGGCACCTACAATGAAAAGTTGGGTCGCGTGGCGCACTGTCCCTGATTTTTCTGCCTTAGGGCCAACCATGATGCCCGGTGTGTCAACAAGCGAGAGGAGAGGGATGTTGTGGGCATCACAAAGCTCCATAAAACGAGTGGCTTTGTTGGCACTTTCTGAATCAATAGCACCTCCGAGGTGGGCTGGATTATTGGCGATTAAGCCAATGGGGTGTCCCTCAATGCGAATAAAGGCAGTAATAATTCCTTTGCCAAATAACGGCCGTATTTCCAATACCGATCCCTCATCAGCCAAGACGTCAATCAAGCGACGCATATCATACATGCGCCGCCGATTCTCAGGAATGATCTGCCGTAAATGGCGTTGATCAGCACATGTCCAATCGGATGTCTGACCTTGAAAGTAGGACAGAACCTGTTTGGCTTTAGCAACGGCTTCTGCTTCATCTTTGACCAAAATATCAATAACCCCATTTGTCTTTTGGAAGGCAGCAGGGCCAACCTCTTTGGGATGATACTGACCTAACCCCCCTCCTTCGATCATGGCTGGCCCTCCCATGCCGATAGACGTGTTCTCTGTTGCAATAAGGATGTCTGAGCAGCCTGCTAAGGCAGCGTTCCCGGCAAAGCAGTAGCCCGACACGATACTGATCAACGGAATCTTACCGCTGAGGCCAGCAAAAAGGGTAAAGGTCATCACGTCAAGCTGGGCCACCCCCATGTAATCAATATCGCCGGGTCGACCACCACCCCCTTCTGCAAAGAGGATTAACGGCCGTTTGGCCTGATACGCTAATTTCAACATCCGATCCATTTTCTTATGGTTTAACGCCCCCTGCGTGCCCGCAAGAACCGAGTAGTCGTACGCCATAATCAGACATTGGGCCGCTGTTTCATCAAATATACGGCCGTTGACCTGTCCAAACCCACACACAAGGCCATCTGCAGGCGTGCGTTCAATCAAATCATCCAGTGAACGACGGCGGCGCTGAGCGGCCACAATGGCTGAACCATATTCAGAAAAAGCACCTTCATCCACCAGATCAGCCACATTCTCACGGGCGGTTCGTTGACCCCGTTGATGTCGTTTTGCAACCGCCTCCCCCCTATTTTCATCTAATAAGAAGGCTCGTCTATCATAAAGCTCCTGCAAATCAGGCCGAATCACATTGAGATCAATGATTTCCTTAGAGCCGGCATCAACTCCTTCTTTGGAAATAGGATCGATAAAAAATAGCGGGGTCTGGTTAGATATAATTTGCCCTACCTCCCCATTGACCTGGGTAATTACGCCGTGGACAGGCGACTCAATGACCGCTTCCATCTTCATCGCTTCGACAATGGCTAATGTTTGTCCAAGCTGAACTTGGCTCCCTACCTGCACCTCAATCGAGATGAGACTGCCGGGCATAGGCGTAACGACGGCCGTTATTCCTGCTGGCACCACTATCTCAATCTCAGATGGCGACTCGTTAGGCTTTTCCTCTTTTGTTTTCTTAGCTGCAAATTTACTATGCGAAGTGATTTCTGGTAAATTTTGATCAATAAATTGGGTATGAAGCGCATTGGGCTTGGCAATATCATCGAGACCAATCAAAGCGCTCAGGAAGTTGATATTCGTTGGCAACCCATCAATAACAACATCTTCAAGCGCATGCTGGGCTTTACGAAGAAGATTCTCGAATCGAGGGCTGTTTGTTGTACAAATAAGCTTAGCCAGCAGCGAATCAAATCGGGGTGATGGTGTCAAATGACGATACCCGGAGCTATCCAACCGTAGCCCCGCTCCAGATGGGAATTCAAATCTATCAATTCTCCCTACCGCGGGCACAAATGTGCCGTCTGGCTGAATGGACTCCATATTTATTCTTAGCTGAATGGCTTGGCGATTGGGTGCAGCATCCGTGGGTAAGTTTAAATCGCTTAGTAAACGGCCGTTGGCAATTTCCAGCTGAATTTGAACCAAATCAAGGCCAAAAACCTCCTCGGTGATGGTGTGCTCGACTTGCAAACGAGGATTTGCTTCAATAAAGTAGAAGGTGGCCTCATCATGTAGGGCTGTACCCTCTACCAAAAATTCAAACGTGCCGAGGTTCTTATAATTTGCAGCACTGGCGAGAGAAACGGCCGTGTGAATCAATCGCTCCCGTAAACCAGCTGACATATCGGGGGCTGGCGCAATTTCAACAACCTTTTGATAGCGTCGTTGCAAGATACACTCTCGCTCGCCGAGTGCCACAACCGCCCCGGTGCCGTCTCCGACAATTTGAATCTCAACGTGCCGAGCTAACGGCAGATACTTCTCAACATAGAGCAGGTCGCTCCCAAAGGCTAAATTGGCCTCGGTTTGACACTGTTCCCAGGCAGCTGATAGTTCAGCCACTTCTTGAACCAGCCGCATACCTCGCCCACCGCCGCCAGACACTGCCTTGATAAGAATAGGACCTTCGGTGTCCGCCATAAATTGCTTAGCTTCCTCTAAATTTGCTACCGTTAAACCGGGAAGCACAAGGGCTTCATGCGCTTGGGCAAATTGGCGAGCCTTCATTTTATCCCCAAAGAGAGTCAATGTTTCTGGGGCTGGCCCAACGAAATTAAGATTATTGTGTGCACAGGTGTGAGCAAATTGATCGTTCTCACTCAAAAATCCGTAGCCAGGATGAATATGCGTGCAATCATGTTCCTTTGCATGCTGAATAATTTGTGCCCCATCCAAATAAGCAGAGGGTCCAGTTCCGGTTAAAGCAATGGCTTGATCGGTTTTAACCCTGTGCAGTGCCGCTTGGTCGTCTTCTGAATAAATTGAAAACGTCGGAACACCCATTTCTGCGGCCGCTTGAGCAATACGAATAGCAATTTCTCCGCGATTGGCGATGAGAAGTTTAGTTAACGGCATTGTTATCTCCTTAATGCTCGCTGCATCGTCTCGCTTAACTGTCCCCAAACAGAAGCTTGAATGATGTCGCTAATTTGTTTGAGGTGGTCATGATCGTGATAGGGCCACTCGTAAAGGAAGTCAGACGCTTTAAAGTATCGCTCAACTGGAAAAACGCCCGTTCGCTGCAGTTGGTCTGGAGGCAGCTGCATAAGGAAAGCCACGGCCGTTTCGCGCGCTTGCTCAAACTCCAAGAGGAGCTCAGCTAACGGCCGTTTAAAATCTTCCCGTTTTGCCTCAATTTCATCTACATCTAACGAAGCCATGTCGGGCGTGTCGTTATCTAAAATAATTTGAATACGATCAGCAAAAGCCAAGGTGTCCATATCGATTAAGTGACCGATAACTTCCTTAATACACCATTCTCCGTCAGCGGGCTTCCAGCTCAAAAGCGAATCATCCAGCTCTGTTAACATCGTTTTTAAAACGGCTGGTGTTTTTTCAATCAGTTTCGCTACTGTTGTAGGGTTTGGACTTTCTTTGAACATATTCAACTCCACTGCTTATTAATTAGGACTTACGCTCCCTTATTGTTCTATTCTAGCGAACTGCTGTTGAGATGCGAGGAACTCAATTCCTGAAATTTGACACCCAAACCCTTGTAACTCAAAGAGGGTGACCTATAATTCTAAGCAGTATGAATTTATTCACGAACTGGTTTTCACAAAAACAAGCCCCCATTCAATTCCCCAAAGATCTTCCTGAACCGCTCCGCGAGCAGCATCGGGTCATTCCTTTTAAAACGACACACAATTTTCGGGACATTGGTGGATATGAAGGGGCAAACGGCCGTAAAGTCAAGTGGGGCATTCTCTACCGCTCCGACAATTTCCACCGTCTTGACAAATCGCAATTCGACACCTTTAACGCCCTCAATCTCAAATCCGTCGTTGATTTTCGCAGCGGGTTTGAAAAAACACACGAGCCAAACAAATTTCCACCCAATGCCACCTTCGAATACATTGAGCTTCCTATTTTCGATCAAGCCAATCAAAACTCAGGCCAAAATCTTCAGCAAAAAATACGCAAAGGGGACCTGGCTGATGTTGATGGGTATGGGCTAATGATTGAGGCAAACGAACAGTTTGTGATGGAGTATGCCGAAGAGTACAAAACGTTCTTACAAACCGTCCTAGCCGCAAAAGGAGCACCCGTGCTCTACCACTGCACTGGGGGTAAGGATCGCACCGGCTTTGCTACCGCGCTTCTTCTCAAAATCGCTGGCGTCTCTCAAGAAGTCATCTTTGAAGATTATTTGCGCTCCAATGCGCTGATCTTACCCGCTCTAAAAAGGCGTCTCAGAATTTATGCCCTGCTCCGAGGGCAGAAGGCACTCAAAGTTGTGGAGCAATTGGCTTCTGTAACGCCCGCTTATCTGCAAACCGCGTTTAATGCCATTGAGGAAAATTATGGCAGTTTTGAAAACTACTTATCAACAGCACTCTCGTTTTCAACTGACGAGGTCAAGCAACTGCAATCCTATTTGCTTGAGTGAACGTCCCTTCATACAATTCGGAACACATCAGCAAATAAGAACGGCCGTAAATCGGCCCCTGGAGCATACCCAATTGTCTACTGAATACGAGCAAGACGTTGTAGAAGAACAACTTACGGAAGAGGCAGCAGATACTGCTGAGGAGCCACCCTATAAAGTTTTAATTCACAATGATGATGTGACCCCCATGGATTTTGTGGTCGGCATTTTGCTCAAGATTTTTAAATTAATGCTCCCAGATGCGGAACAGGTGATGCTTGTCGCTCATTTTAGGGGGATTGCCTACGTGCAAACCCTGCCGAAAAGTGAAGCTCAAAAACGTGTTGGGCGCGCTCACTTTGCCGCGAATCTTGAAGGATATCCCCTAAAATTCACAGTTGAACCAGAGTAAATATTCCGTTGCAAAAGAAAGTATCAATTTTTCCAGAGCAGAAGTAGTAAAATACTTTGCCACTAAAGTAATATATCATGAAAAACAAAATTGAAGCATTGCAAAATAAATTGAAGCACGGTGTTTCACCGGCCCTAGCCACACCTGTTACGGCAGATGGCTATACTGTAAACGTTGATCTGATCCCTACCCTTATTGAATTTCTAGAAAGCAAAGGCAGTAAGGGCCTCTTTGTCGGCGGCTCAACGGGTGAAGGTATCTTACTAACGATCGATGAGCGCAAACGGCTGCACAAAACGGCCGCTGAAGCCGCCAGCGTGCCCGTTATGCTGCATATTGGGGCCAATCGAACCGATACGGCCGTTGCTCTAGCCAATCACGCCGCTCAAATCGGTGCAGATGCCATAGCAGCCGTTACCCCTTATTATTATGGCTTTCATGATGAGGGACTGATCAACTACTACCAAGCTATCAGTCAGGCGGCCCCTGAGCTCCCTCTACTCCTATATGATATTCCACATATGGCGGTCAACGGCATCTCCCCTGCGTTTATCAAAGAGGTTCAAGAAAAAGTGCCCACAATTGCCGGTATAAAAACCAGCCGCGGTAATATGATTGAAATCAATGCGCTATTGAAAGCTGCCGCTCCACCTTTTATTACCTTCGCAGGCAAAGAACCGCTGGCTCTTGGCGCCTTAAGCTACGGATTTGATGGCTTAGTCAGTGGTTTAAGCACGGCCATTCCTGAACCATTTGTTGCTTTAACGGCCGCTTATGGTGCAGGGGATTTACAGGCCGCTCAAGCACACCAGCAAACAGTCAATCGCTTGCTAACCTGTATTCCAGCCGGTTATCGCATTGGAACCATCAAGCAGATTTTGGCTGAGAGGGGATTTGCCGTTGGAACGGCCGTACCGCCTCGCCCAATGCCCCATGAACCGATTTGGCCTAGCATGCAGGCAATTTTGGAATCGTGATGAGATTGATCTTGTTTGATATTGATGGCACATTAATTCGGAGCCACGGTGCCGGTCGGTTGGCCCTGCAAAAAGCGCTTGAAGAGCTTTATGGTTCTGCAGGACCAATCGAAGAGTATCGAATGGGCGGCAAAATTGACTCTCAAATCATTACCGATCTTTTAACAGCGATGGGTACCCCACCGAATGAAATCGAAACCAGATTACCAACGATTTATGCAAAAATGGCTGAAAAGGGAAGCAAAATTTTTTGGGACAAGCAGATTAAACCTTGTTCTGGTGTTGAAATTCTTCTCCCAAAATTACGGCAGCACGATGGGGTGGTTTTAGGATTATTGACCGGAAACTCAAGCTTGACAGCCCCTCTAAAGCTTAAAGCCGCGGGTATTAATCCCGACCAGTTTCGCGTATGTGCTTATGGCTCTGATGGGAATAACAGGAATGAGCTACCGGCCGTGGCCTATAAACGCGCCAACTTATTGACGGGGTCCGAAGTTAATGGTAAGAATACGGTCATCATCGGGGATACACCAGCAGACATTTTATGCGCAAAGTCAGGAAAAGCAACGGCCGTTGCCGTTGCCAGCGGCTGGCATTCATCAAAAACATTACAGCAATATCAACCGGATTATTTGCTTGAAGATTTAAAAGAAACCGAGCGGGTAATCGAAATATTGTTAGGGCACGCGCTCTATTGAGAGACGGATGAGCAAAAAGAAGAAGGAAGGCAAAGCCTTTACTCTTAACGAGAGTAAACCGACCAAGGTGCCGATTAAAGCACTTTACACTTGGGTAATTTGGCAATTTCCTCAATCTTGTTCAAAAGGTGCTTACGCGGCTGTTTTTTCACCGAACAGCAACCAAGGCTGGCTACCCGCCATTGTCAGAAAAAAGAAAAAGCAGGTCCAAATACATGGGCATCTGCCTCTCGCATTTAAAACCCCTGAAGAGGCCTTAACTTACCTTTCTAAAAAATTTTCAGAATAAAAATCCCACAGCTTCGATTTCTATTTATATAATCGTGTTGTCTGAAATGACGGCGTTCTTGGGAACAATAACAATGCCATCTCGAGAAACCCACTGCTCCTCATCTTTATCAGGTCGATTAGGCATATTGCGGATATGCACATTTCGCCCAATACGAGCATTTTTATCAATAATTGCCCGTTCAATAATAGAGCCAGCCCCAATGCCTATATCTGGATTTCCTTTATTTTGATTTTCTAATCGAGACTCATCCGTCTCATAATAATCAGAGCCCATCATGATTGAGGCATCAATAACAACATCTGGGCCAATGATGCTTCGTAATCCAATTACCGAATCTCTTATTTTGGCATCATGGACTCGGCAGCCATCTGTCATTAAAACATTTTCCATATTGGCCCCGTGCACTTCTGACGCCGGAAGGAAGCGGGGTCGTGTATAGATTGGGGTGACTGGATTATAAAAATCAAACGGCGCATCGGGCTGAGCCATTTGCAAATTGACTTCATAAAATCGCTGGATGGTGCCAATATCTTCCCAATAGCCGTCAAATTTAAAGCCCATTACTTTATGATCATGAATAGCGGCGGGGATAATTTCTTTGCCAAAATCATTGGCGTCCATATCCAGCAGTTTAAACAGCACTTTTTTAGAGAAAACATAGATGCCCATTGAAGCCATATACGGCCGTTGAGAACCAGGAATGCTCTCCATATCAGCCAATTCTTCATCTGTTTTCGGCTTTTCACGGAACGTGACAATTTGATCATTTCCATCAAGCTTTAAAATCCCTAAGCTGGAGGCAACATTACGGCCAACAGGCTGAACCGCAATTGAAATATCTGCTCCTGTATCAACATGAAACTGAACAAATTTTCGGTAATCCATTCGGTAAAGATGGTCACAAGCCAAAATAAGAACAAGATCACTGGCCGCCTGATCAATCTCTATTTTTTGCTTCCGAACCGCATCAGCCGTTCCCTGATACCAATCATCACTGCGATGCGTTTGTTCAGCCGCCAAAATTTGGACAAAACCACGGGTAAATACGTCACGATTATACGTTCTGTAAATATGACGGTGAAGAGACACAGAATTAAACTGGGTCAAGATAGCTATCTTTTCAATCCCAGCATGCAGACAGCTACTCATAGGAATATCAATCAACCGATATTTCCCCGCTAAAGGTACAGCCGGTTTTGCTCGTTCTTTAGTCAATGGGTAAAGTCGAGATCCAACACCCCCACCTAAAATTAATCCTAAAACATCCTGCATTCGCATCAACTTTTTTCCTTTATTCAGTTTCCCTCTACGCGTGCTTCTCTATAATTAAATCAAAATTTATGAATTTAGCCCAATTCATCATTTGGCAACGGCAGAACACCCGTGCTATCATTTCAAAGTCAGATTAAAGTAAAGTATTTGTGTATTAGTGAAGGAATTTATGAGCCGGATCATTAATGTAGATAATCCTACCAAAATTAGAAATCGAAACCGCCGCAGCATTGCCGAAATGTTAAGACGGCTGATTCAAAAGCCAGGCATGGACGACGAGGCGAAAGATATGGCAGCTACAATCGTCTTATTGCTCCGTCAGATTCATGACGGGGTTGAACAAAGTGCAACCGCATGGGAAAAACGAGGCTATTGGATGAAGTCAGAACGATTTATGCGGGAGTGGGAGTGGGTAGTTGAGCACAGCGCTAACATTGAAGATGTTATCCGGCATGAAGCGTGGGACTTATTACCCGAGCTAATGGCCGGCCTGTTTCCAAAGTTTGCTGATATTGAGCTAAAAACAATGACGCGCAAAGCAGATGTTTGGGAAGGAAATTATAAAAAGCTACTGGCAATGCCACCAGGAAAGCAGCCCTGGGAGCAATAAAAAAAGCCAAGGCTTTCCTTGGCTTGGTCATTAACTAAATTAGTTCGACAACGACCCAAAGGCCGTTAAACTCTGTGTAAATCATATGAATAATTGGTGTATGTCCCAACGACACCTTTGTGATTTACAATGCACAATAAAATTTAAACAAAATTATTTGTTTTGTTAGGCTTGTTGATTAATTATCGCGACTATGTTGATTAAGTTTGTTGGTGATAATTGAATCGATTGATTCAGATTGTGATGCTTTCATACGGCGCAGCACTTCTCTTAAACCATCAATTTGGCGGGATACCAATACCAGATTTGGTGATGTAGAATCGTCTAACAATAAATATCTAAATGAGGGTAATACTCGTTTCATCTCGGTTTCCTAAGCTTTTTATTTTCCTAGTACGATAGTAATGGAAATGGCTTAAATTTTATGTTACAGCCGATTCTAAGCCAATGTAAATCTCTTTACATTTGTATCTTCTAATTTGCTTTTCTTTATGCAATTTGATTTTGACGAGTTGATAACCAGCGTAAAATAACAATAACGGCCGTTCCTAACACGATTAGGATCGAAATTTTCAGTTCAGGGGTTGGCAGCCAAAGCACCACGATCCCAAAAATAATTGTGCATAGGTAGTACCCAATCACAATCGGTCGAACCGGCAGCCCATTATCAACAAGTAAATAATGCAAATGCCCACGGTCTCCTTCAAAAAGATTACGGCCGTTTCGAGCGCGATCAAAAATACGCCACGCCACGTCTAAAATAGGCAGGGCCAATACAAGCAGGGCCGTCATAATTTTTGCGGGAGACACAATTGATAATGTCGCCAGCTGATATCCTAACAAAAATGCGCCAGCCGACCCCAAATAGACTTTTGCTGGGGCGAAATTAAAGATTAAAAACCCTAACAGACCCGCTGCCAATGCTAGCGGAAACGCCGCAATGGAAAAATTTTGCCAAGAGTAACTGTGCCAAGCAAAAACCAGTGCCGCAATCAAACCAACACCAGAAGCCAGACCGTCAAGGCCGTCTAGCCAATTAACCGCATTTATCATGCCCAGTATCCAAAAGAAGGTAAAGGCAATGGCTAACGGCCGTATCATCCAAACCTGAGCACCCTGCAAATCAACCAAAGCTGAAAATGGAGCCGTTTCCCACATGGGCAGTAAAAATGCAGGCGTCGTAAAAACCTCAATAAACACATCAAAGCGAATTGCAATAAGCGTTGCAGAAAGGTGAACGGCCGTTTGAAACAAAGGAGGCAAATCATACCGATCGTCCAGAAGCCCCCCTAGCACAATGACAACCGTCCCCATCATGATGCCCGTAACCAATTTTTGCTCAATCGCATTAATTGGGAATCGCCATAAAATGAGTCCCCAAGCAACAGCTAAGCCAAAAATCAGGGGCAATCCGCCTAATTTGGGAATCAACCCTTCATGTTTTCGCCGCCCGCCGGGCTTCGCTAAAATGCCAAAACGTACCGAAAGCCACTGCCCAAAGGGCACAGATAAAATCACAGCGAAAAATGCGGCGCCAAAAATCAATAGATAGTTCATAGTAGTGAACTTAGAAAAGGCCCAATTACATTACGTGGTGCTAAACTGCCGATCGCCAGCATCCCCCAATCCAGGCACGATATAGCCAATATCGTTTAAATGAGAATCAATGTGCGCAATGTGAATATCCACATCAGGATGCGCATCTTGGAGGGCTTTGATGCCTTCAGGGGCAGCCAGAAGCCCAACAAACTTCACGGTTTGGACGCCCCACTTTTTTATCAAATCCACAGTTGCAACAGCAGATCCTCCAGTCGCCAGCATCGGGTCCATCACAAAGCAAATATCAACAGTTGGTTGATCAGGTAACTTGTTATAGTACCAAACTGGCTCTAAAGTCTCTTCATTCCGATACATGCCAATATGCCACACTTGGGCTTCGGGAATTAGGGTTAGCATGCTGTCTACCATACCTAAACCTGCTCGTAAAATCGGTATTAATCCAATTTTTTGAGCGATCTTTTTGCCAACGGCCGTTCCCATTGGCGTTTCAACTGAATAATCTTGATCTACCAAATCATGGGTGGCTTCATAACAAAGCAAAGTCGATAAATCATTCACCAATGCTCGGAATTTAGGGGGGGCTGACGCAACATCGCGCAGGGCAGTTAATTTATCTTTGATCAGTGGGTGTTGGGATTCGATAACCATTTACGTCTTTCTCTACTCTCTCTTTCCTACCGTTTTTCACAAAAACTTTTTGTGATGAAATTGTGATCGTATAATCTCACGCATAGTTGATGAATGCAACCAACGATATATGAACGATCAGAATAGCGACAGACAAATTTCCGGCAATCAAAAACCTGAAGACAAAAAACTTGACCAAGTGTTAAGACCGCAACGTCTCAGTGAATTTACCGGTCAGGAAAAACTAAAAGAAAATCTCTCCATTTTGCTAGAAGCGGCCAAGGGTCGCGGAGAGCCATTGGATCACATTTTGTTTCACGGCCCACCCGGTCTTGGCAAAACGACGCTTGCCCATGTTGTTGCCAGAGAAATGGATGTCAACATCCGCATAACGGCTGGACCAGCCATAGAACGAGCTGGGGATCTGGCGGCCATTTTGACAAACCTGCGAGCGGGTGACATCTTGTTTATTGATGAAGTCCACCGATTGGGTCGAGCCGTTGAAGAAATTTTGTATCCCGCAATGGAAGATTTTGTCTTAGATATTGTGGTGGGTAAAGGTCCCGGTGCCAAAAATGTTCGCCTAAAGTTGCCCAAATTTACAGTAATTGGGGCAACCACCCGACTAGCTTTGCTTACGGCTCCTTTACGAGCCAGATTTGGCGCCCTTTACCGCATGGATTTTTATGAACAAGCGGCGATGGAATCGATCGTGACGCGGGGGGCTGGCATTTTAAGCACCCCAATTACCCCTCAAGGCGCGTCTGAAATTGCCCGACGTGCTAGGGGCACACCTCGCGTATCGCTTCGGCTTTTACGGCGCGTGCGTGATTATGCCCAGGTACGGGCTGGTGGAGAGATCAATGAGGAAACGGCCGTATCCGCCCTGAATCTTTTGGAGATTGATGCACTAGGCTTAGATGACCTAGATCGTCGCGTTCTATCTACCATTATTGAAAAATTTAGCGGCGGCCCTGTCGGTCTTGACACCATTGGAGCGTCTATCAGCGAAGAATCAGACACCATTATGGATGTGGTTGAGCCCTATCTGCTTCAACTAGGTTTTTTGGCTCGAACTGCGCGAGGACGAGTTGCCACCCCGCACGCCTATCGTCACCTCGGATTGACCCCACCGGAAGATCCACCAGATAAACCCAACCAGCCCAGTTTATTTGAATAACTTATTGGAAAAAAGCTATGTCAGATACCCACAAAATTTTACCTAATTCTACATTTACTATCCAAGATTTACCTACCGACGGCAAGCTGCTTTTTCCTGACCGTGAACAGGCTGAAAAAGCGTTTAAAAACGGCCGTAAACAGCTTGCCGAACTTCAAAGGCGTCTATATGCTGAGGGAAAACAAAAATTACTCATTGTGTTTCAGGCAATGGATGCAGGTGGAAAAGATGGCACAATTCGCAAAGTTTTCTCTGGCGTAAATCCACAGGGGGTGGTCGTTAACTCCTTCAAAGTGCCTAGCAAAGAGGAGCTAGCGCATGACTTTTTGTGGCGCATTCATAAAAAAACGCCAGCCACTGGCATGATTAACGTCTTTAATCGGTCCCATTACGAGGATGTTCTTGTGGTGCGAGTCCACAATTATGTTCCAGAATCAGTTTGGCGACCAAGGTATGAACAAATCAACCAATTTGAAAAGCTATTACACGATAACGGCACGCGAATTCTAAAATTCTTCTTACACATTTCAAAAGATGAACAAAAAGAACGATTCCAAGATCGCTTAGATGTTCCCGAAAAAAATTGGAAATTTTCGGTAGATGATTTACGCAAGCGGACGTTTTGGGATGATTATATGGCCGCCTATGAGGAGATGATGCAGCAATGCTCAACTGAATATGCTCCTTGGTATGCCATCCCAGCTAATCAAAAATGGTATCGTAATTGGGCTATCATGAACGTTATATTAAATACGTTAAACGAAATGGCGCCTCAGTATCCCCCACCCGAGGATGATATTGAGGGGATTGTTGTTGAATAGTTTTTGACAACTACTGTTGGAAGTGGCAATATAGGGTGATTTATTTAACTTCCATTAATTTTTCAACTTAAAATTTGAGCAAAGAGGAAACAAATGGCTGAACTATTTACAGCACAGAATTTAATTGCATTTTTAACATTATTACTTTTAGAAACTATCCTAGGGATTGACAATGTGATCTTTATCTCAATTTTGGCGGGTAAAGTCCCTGAAGAGCAACGGGACTTTGGTCGTAAATTAGGTCTAAGCTTAGCTGTAATTAGTCGTATCGTTTTACTGTTTGCTATCACTTGGGTTCAACAGCTTGACAACACTGATGTCATGACCCTCTTCGGCAATGCCCTCACCGGTAAAGATATCGTTCTGTTGTTAGGGGGGCTATTCCTAATTGGTAAGAGCACCTACGAAATCCATGAGAAGCTTGATGCTGAAGATCATGGTCATGAGGTTAAAGAGGGCAAGTCGACATTGGCAAACATGATTGTTCAGGTACTTATTATTGATGTTGTGTTCTCATTAGACTCAGTGATAACGGCCGTTGGGATTTCTGACTCACTCCCCGTTATGGTTACGGCAATTGTAATCGCGGCCGTGCTTATGATTGTTTTTGCAGGGCAGGTCAGCGACTTTATTGAACGACATCCATCGATGAAGATTTTAGCGCTGTCATTCTTAATCCTAATTGGCTCAATGCTCGTTATCGAAGGTTGGGCACACGACGCGGCCAAAGATTTACATCTCAAAAATTACATTTACTTTGCGATGGCATTTTCGGTTATCGTGGATCTTCTACAGCTCCAGCTCAAACGAAAAAATAACGATCCTGTTAAATTACACAATAATCCAGTCAACGAAAATCACTAATTTAGCAACTTGAATTAACTTAAAAAAGCGATTCGCACGTTTTGCGAATCGCTTTTTTTATTTGAAAAACACATATTTTGTAAAGCTTACCCAGCATATTAAAATCAAATACTCTCTAATAAATTTGTTCGTTTGACCGCAAGGTTAAATATTTTTTCCTCATTTCCAATTTTCAGCTGCTCAAGTCGCCTGATAGATTTTTCAATTCGTGTTCTTAATTGGTCAGCGGCCTGTATTGACCCATGAATCTTGTTCTGTATCGCGATATCCACAAAATATGTATCAAAAAGAAAATCCAAGAAAATATCAACTTTTGTCAAATCAAAAATTGGGCCAGTAAAGCCCGTGACATCAGCCAGTTCGCTCTTGTATTTGTGCAACTTCAAAGATAGTTGATTCATTTTTCCTTGAGCATCATTTAAGTGGGCATATTTGTATGAGTCATAATAAGTGGTACCAAATAAAATTCTGTCTCTATCATCATATTTACTAGCCAAGTTTAGTGACTGTAAAATTTGATCAATTGTTGGTATAGCGTCATACCCTACGAATAATGCTTCATCAATTGATTCATTATCTAACTCTAGCGAAGCAATCTGTTCATTAAAATCATTCAGCAATTTTGCAAAATCACTGCCAGAATTTTGAAGCTCGTTTTCTTTAGCATTTACCACAGCATCATAAATTTCTTGAATGTTTGCTAATTCAAGCAACTCTAGGCGAAGACCATCATGCGCTTGATTAAGTAAGTCAAGCTTGACCCTACTACGTTGATATTTGAGCTGAACATCAAGTAGTTCTTGTTTTTCTTTTTCTAAACGTCGCTCGTAGGTCCCAATAATTGACCGAAATATATTTTCAATGCTCATCCTCTCCAATTGATCAATATCCAATTGTTCATACTTTAACTGGGATTCCAGAAGCTCGACCTTCCTTTTCAGCATCTTGATATCCTGATCAAGCGTGTGAATGTTCTTTTCAACTTTCAGTCTTCGTCTATTTTTTCGGACGATGTCCATGAAAGAATTGGATTCACCTTCATTCAAATATTTATTCATAGTGGTTATTTGATTGAAGCAACAAGATCACTGGACGAATTTCCAAAAAATTTTGCTACTCAAATGACAGAGCTTTTTACTTTATTCAACGAAAAACTTGGACTTTTAAGACATGCTTTAACTTATCTTTATCGAAGTTAGCCTATCCTTGGCCAGAATTCAACGCTATTACTACCGTATGCTATAATATTTCAAACTTTAACTGGGATATTGGCAAAAATGGCTAGAAATTTCATCGCAGATAACGCAACAGCAATTGATTCACCACATGATTACGGCCGTTTATCCCCCACCAATATTCTTCCTGAAAACGCAACCTACTATCATCGCTTCATCATGGCAAACTGGAAATTCAATCTTGTCGTCAATGTTGGGAGTATTTTTCTTCTAATTATTGCTGGATGGGTATTTTTAGGATTAGCCATTGCCACCAAACCACAATACGCCATTCAAGTATTTGTTTATTTAATAGACCTGCCCCTTTTCCTTATGACACTCGTTGGCGTCATGTTTGTTCATGAGCTGTGCCACTTTCTAGGCTATTGGGCTTTCTCAAAAAAGCTGCCCAAAATCGGATATAAGTTGATGTACGCTCATGCAGATGGGGGTGCGCTTTATTTTCCAAAGAATCAATTTGTGATGATCAGCTTGGCCCCATTTGTGATCATCACAACAGTCGGTTTGATTTGGCTAACCCAGGCCCATATTTTGACAATTCCGATTCTTATTCTTGGTCTAGCTATTAACACAGCTGGTTCCCTTGGCGACCTAATACTATCGATGTGGTTACTATCCCATCCCGTGCCAAGCTATGTTTTTGATGAAGGTGGTTCGATTGCTATCTATAAAATGCATCCGATAGCGCAAGTTAGTTTGTCGCAGCACGAAGCCGTTCTCTCTTAATTTCCCCAATTTATAAACCCTCCATTAAGCCTTGTTGCTCTTAAATCTGTTCTTTTTAAAATTTTGACATGATTAAAATGCATCTCTTTTGGCCCATTCTGATTATATTTATCACCTCAGGCTGTCAATCGCT
>JBCCFD010000105.1:0-18808 GCA_039029915.1 Chloroflexota bacterium | reverse complement strand
TGGTCGGCGAATGGGGGTTGATTGAGCAACCCACGAAGGTTTTGAGCAAATACATGGATGGCGTGAGATTCGGCCGTTTCGGTCAGGGTCCGGCGCACGTCCCGTTCAATAGCTGGAATAAGCAAGCGCATCGCCGCGTCATCCATTGCCAATTTTAGCTGTTCAGATAGGGGTGAACGTCGATCGGGTTTGTATCCAGAGCGAACCGCTAAGATCCAATCGCGCTCTTGGATTTCAACTTTAACGCGCAGAACCTTCTCTGTTTCCCCGCGGTTTATAGCTAAGATTTGATGGGGCTGTAAGCGATCAATTTTATTGCTGTAATCGTAGTAAAGTTCGTAGACACCTTTTTCGTCTTCACCCTTGGCGATTTTGGTCGAAATGAGTCGCCCCCACTGCAGTGCTTTTTCGCGCAGTAGCTGTCGCACCGCCGCATTATCGCTAATTGTTTCTGCCACAATATCCCTAGCCCCCGCCAGCGCTTCTTCAACTGTAGACACGTCGTCGGTTAAAAACGGCTTGGCAAGTTCGGCTGCGTTTTGTCGGCTGTGCATTTGCATTTGAATAAAATCAGCTAATGGCTCTAGCCCCTTTTCCTTTGCCATTGTGGCGCGGGTGCGCCGCTTGGGGCGGTATGGAAGGTATAAATCTTCAAGCACTGTGATGCTGTCCGCGGCTAAAAGCTCAGCTTTCAGCTTGGGCGTGAGTTTGTCCTGTTCATCGATAGATTTGATGATTGTGCCGCGTCGCTCGTCTAGGGCGCGCAGCTTCTCGACTAGCTTACTAATGTCGCGAATTTGCTCTTCGTCGAGGCTGTTGGTTTTTTCTTTTCGATATCGGGCAATAAATGGGATGGTATTGCCATCATCAAGGAGGTTGATAACGGCCGTTACTGATCCAGCTTTAAGTCCAAGGTTTGATGAGATCTGTTCAACATGTGTCATGTTCTGAATTATACCGAATAAGTAAAAGTCGTTATAATGTAAATCATGTCAAAGGCAGGCAGTAAATATTATCCTCTTTACCTATATCTTTCTGAGCAACAAGAAGAATATGTTTCATTGACGATGGCAGACATTGAGGCGCTATTAGGTCGTGAGCTTCCTAAAACTGCAAAGAACGACAGGGGTTGGTGGGGAAACCGAAATAGCGGCCCTAGTCACGCCAAAGCTTGGATGAGTGCCAAGTACGAAGTAACCCACATCGATATGAACACCCAAACGATCACCTTTCGACGTCCGAAGCTCGTGTATATTGTGTCAACCAATAAAAATGGGGAACCTCAGTGGGATGGCAGTTTAGTAGAGGGCTTACGGCGTCATATGGGCTTGACACAGGGAGCTCTGGCTGAGGAACTGGGGGTTCGCCAGCAAACGATTAGTGAATGGGAAAAAGGGACGTATTTACCAAGTCGGGCTACCTCAAAGTATTTAAGTATGGTCGCAGAGCGCGTTGACTTTGTCTATCAGGTGAAGGGCCAGAGCACATAATCAGCAGTAAATAGCAATAATTTATAACCAAAGTTCTATGTGTGATACCGATGGCTGAGTCTATCGAAGCTTAGCTGACGCAATCCGCCTGTGACAAGCTGGTTAAGCACTCAGGCCCTACTTGTCTTTTAAATTACTTTTGTAGCAGTTTGATTCCCAATCCCTATATATTTAAAAATCGCCTAAACTAACTTTTCTCATATCAAAAATTAGCTACCCAAACGGCTACCCAAACGCTTCTTCTCTATTCTGTTGGCAGTTGAACTTGCTGATTACAAACTGCACTATCTTTTATTCCTAAAGCCTACAGAGACTATGGAGAAAAATATGCCTAAATCACCTGCCGCGCTTTTTCGTTCGTCCAAGAATAAGAAAAATAAATTTAGTTCATCTTCTTCAAAACCCGACACCCAACCCCTAAAACATCGCTCCTTCTTCCCAAAACGCTTTTTTAACAACGCTAAAAAAGAGGTTGACGCTAATGAATAATTCAAATGATTTTTGTCAGGAGCAAAAAAATGAAAGTTTTTAGAAAATCATCTCGATGGATTGTGTTTTTTATGGGATTGATTTGTTTATTGATGATTCTAAGTTCCCAAACGTCTGCCGAGCAAACTTTAAGCTGGGGGGGTAATGGGGCAATCTTTTTACCTTTTATTACCGATGGCCTTGACGCCCCGGTTGCCGACGAGGGGCAGCTTGAAGATGGTGGCATATTGGTTGGCATAGATGGCCTTACGCTTGGGGCTGTGGCTGGTCTTTTAACTGCACCGCTGTCCATTATGATTCAGCATACGACGATGCCGATTTTGGAGCTACCTAGCGATGCGGAGGGGCACGGGAATATTTATCAGCTGAAGGCGGAGCGTGATGTTTATGCTTCAGATGAGCTCACGACATTGGTTTTTGGTTTGCCGATCCCGGATGGGGTTGCAACAGAGCATTTGGGTATTGCTATTTATACACCAGCGGATCCCGATCGAAATGATGAGGAGAATATAGAAGAGTGGTTTATTTTTCCCGGGTTAGTTGATGAAACGACTAATTTGCTTGTTACCACTTTGCCTTACTTGGGTGAGTTGCCATTAACGGCCGTTCTGATCTCACATCCCAGCCTAGACTCGCCCCTTAATGACCCATCCTTGGCGACTAGAAACCCATTAGATGTTCAAGGCACTCAATTCTTAGCTATTTGTTGGATGCCTGAAGCTTCACCAATTTATGACGATTGCAATTTTGAGAGAGATTTTGTTCAAAATGCCTTAAACAGTATCCTGGGTGAATTTGTGAGCTATGGTTTTCCTAATCCTAAAATCAAAAAATTGGCCACTTTTCTGAACGTCGAAAACCCGACTGTGTATCACAGCAACACCTATTTGGTGATGATTAATCCTGACTCTATGCTTTGTGAGGATGGTGTCGCGGGATACTATTCTTGGCGGAATGAAGAACTTGGGCTGTGCTTTTTGCCAAACTCATTACTGCCCGATCCCCAAATTTCGACGATGCGGCATGAATATTTTCATGCAGTACAGTCTGCTTATCCAAATACACAGGAAGATAAAACAAGCGGTGTTTTTGAACGATGGATTACGGAAGGAACGGCTACTGTTATTTCAAAATCTAGTAACGTCATTCTGCAAAGGGACCCAACCCGCAACCTGCACCCTGTAGATGTGTCTCTGTTCTCAACAGAGTCTGTTAATGAATATCGTGCCCAAGATTTTTGGGTTTTCTTTGGCAAGGTGACTAATACAGGAATTGAGAGCTATATGGATATCTTTGAAAAGGGCGCCACCACAGAAGATGTCATTAGCCTTATTGGGAGCGAGGAGGCCTTCCGGAATTATTATTGGCGCTGGGTTAAAAATCAGGCAATGGTTGAAGAGAATGTAACCTTTGATGGGGTTTTGGAACGGCCGTGTACCTTACAAACTGATGCTGTTTCCGCTCTGATAGACTTTGATCTTTCAATTGCTAGTCTACCTGGAAAACTGGCTGGGATGAGTACCGATGTCGTTCAAATAACGATTCCTGACACGATGGATGGACGACCACAACTAGGCGTGTGGGTGAACAACGATGTGCCCTTCAGCCCGACACCAAACCCTGACCCTGATATTCGCTACAAAGTGTACGTTGCGGAGGAAACGTGCACCTCCGTTCCCGATGGCTCCCGAATATTAATGGATTTATCTTCTGACAAGACGTACTATGTCATCGTAAGCAATACAAATCCGGATATCGATGCCATTCGAGATTATCGCATTAATTTTGAGTAGGTATTCAGATTAGAAACTTCGGAACAGTTAACTTCTCCTAAAATTTTGAATCTCTTTGCAACTCAATCAACGATTTTGCTCAGTGATTTCAAGATAGGATCAAAATGAGTGTGGGCTAACTGATAAACCTTTTTATTTAGCTCAGAATAAAGCTTATGGTTTTCTAGTCTGGGTGCTACCTCATCTCCTGAATGCACCATTTTGCCGATCGCTTCTTCGTATGAGTCAAATGCCCCTACGGCTATCCCCGCATTGATAGCGCACCCGATGGAAGCGGAGCTTTTCATTTGGCTTCTTTGAACTGGAACGCCAAACACATCTGCAAATATTTGTAAAAACAGATCGCTATTGGCCCCTCCGCCGGAAAGGACTAAACGTTCAAGAGGCATGTTTAGCTCTTCAATCATTTTATCAACGTGATTTTTCATGGTAAAGGCGATCCCTTCCAAAATAGACCGGTAGATGTGAGCCCGAGTATGACGACTATCAAAGCCAAACATCACCCCTTTACGAAACTCCGCTTCTACCGGTGGCGCCCAATCGTGAATGGTAAGCAATCCTTCACAGCCGGCTGGCACGCTTACTGCCTCCCGTTCAAATAAGGTTTCAATAGACACACCAAGTTTCTTGGCTTCAAGTAAAACATTGTCCCCAAACTGCTCACAAAACCAGCTTATGGTCCACATACCCCGCCGAACGCCCATGCATTCGTACAAATATCGATTCGGCACTGAGGCTTGAAACGACCAGAAGTGTTGGGCATCTTGAACGTTCTCCCTCCCGTGCACCATTGCCCCAATGTAGGTGCCGAGCGAAATAAGGACGGTACCGGCATCAAGCGTACTTGTGCCCAATGCTTCAACCGCTTTGTCGTGTGCTGTTGCGACAACAGGTAAGCCCTCCGGAAGATTCGTCATTTTGGCTACTTGAGGAGTAATATGACCAAGGATCTCACCCGGTTTGATCACATCAAAGAGCTGTTCTTGGGTTAGATTGCAAGTTTCATATAGAGATGGATCGTCGCTCCAATTAAAGACGTTATCGTCCATCGGCCACCAACCGATATAATTGGCACAAGTATCTTTAAACTCTCCGGTGAGGCGATGCGTTAAATAGCCAGATGTTGTAGTCACGTAATGCACGTCCCCATAAGCATCGATCTGCTCATATGGCACATTGAGTCGTTTGTCCATCCAGCTAATGACCGGATATGCTAGTTCACCGTTGGCCTTGAGCAAAACGCGACAGCACCGAATGCCGCACAGCCCTACCGCTAAGATTGCGTTGGCATCTCCTTGGATTTCAGTTTGAAATCGCTCCATTGTGGCTTTTAGGGCAATTTTTAAAGCGTCCCATATATCGTCATCTGGGTGCTCAGCCAGCAGGGGGGCAGGGATGACCATTTTACGGAGTGGCTGACGGCTGTCGCAGATGATGTTCCCCTCTAAATCAAAAATTACTACTTTTGCGCTTTGGGTTCCAACATCGATACCCATTAAATATTTTCTACTCATATGAAAACCCTGATTGCATCAAAATGGTGAAAGATTTACTCTTGCACGGGGAAAATGGTGCCTTTGTTCATGATGCCTTTGGGATCAAATACTTCTTTAAGCGATTCGAGGATGTAATAGGCAGAGCCATGCTCTTCCTTAGTCCATGGGGTACGGTGTTTACCAATGCCGTGATGATGTACCATCGATCCTCCGGCTTTTAATGCCTCTTCAACAATGATGGCGTTGAGGGGGATATGATACTTATGCATTTCTTCTTCCAGTTCACAGTCCACCACATTGTAATCGTAAACAAAGTACATGTTGGTACCATTTTGATAGCTGTGGGATGAATGTCCCCCTAACATGGTAACGTCATCTATGTGTGGAAACTCTTCTCGAATGCGGCGAATCCCATTTTCGTAAATGTTATGAATAACGTCCCATGTGCCAGAAACTTCTGTTGTAAAGCCCATTTTGAGGTTTTTGCGAATAAATTCACGCTCTTCCTCAATTTTTTCGGGACCCCAGTTGAGGTGATTAAACCAATCTTCAATAATCTTTGAGTCGACGCGTTCACATCCCTCATAATTGGCGACGATCTCTTCAATACCTTCGGCCGTCGCTTGGGTGATTTTGGCTGGTCCTTCAGCCATTAGAATAAGTACACATTTGTTAGGAGCAAATTGATCAAAGCTGTGTTGTGCACCATCTTCCTGATCGTAAAGACGAGCAATAGAGGGGCGATAGCCAGAGGTCATGACATCTCGCAAAATCTCAAAACCGGTTTTCATATTATCAAGAGCATAACCATAGTACTTGTTATTTTCTGGCTCAAATTTAAAGATTTTGACGGTGACTTCGGTTATGTAGCAAAGTGCCCCTTCATTGCCAATAATGATGTGCCGAATGTCTGGTCCACAGGCGCGACGGGGCACATTTTTTATGCGAGCAATTTGTCCGTTGGGAAAGACTGCTTCTAGACCAACTACCATGTCTTCAATGCCACCATACAGGGTAGAAAATTGACCGATACTTCGGGTGGCAACGAGACCGCCCATTTGGGCAAGGGGTTTTGATTGGGGAGAGTGACCTGTTGTGTAACCTTGAGCACGAAGCTGGTCTTCTAGCACGCCTAAATTGACGCCGCACTGAGCCGTGGCAAGCATGCTGTATGTATCAATTTTAACAATTTGGTTCATTCCAGAGCCATCGATGACGACAGAATTTTCAACAATGGTTTCTAGTCCACCTTCTGTTGCCGATCCGCCTGTTTTTGGAACGCAGTTAATTTGATTTTCATTGAGGAATTTTAAAAGGTCTGAAACCTCTTGACTATTGGTTGGTTTTACGACTGCGGCAGGAATAGGGAGCGGATAGATGCCGAAGACACTCGGAAGCTTATAAAAACGGTCGTGGCTGTTTTCTTTTAGCGTTTGTTCATCGGTTATGACCCGATTTGAATCCACTATTTGTTTTAAATTTTGGACAATTTCTTCTCTTGATAATGACATTTGTTTCCTACTTTTATTTTTTAGGTGATATAAAGGGGCGGGCTAATTTTGGGGAAATTTGGCCCTTATTGGAGAGCAATAAGGAATGCCAATAAAACACTTAGCAAACGTTTTTGATCGCCTGAAATACGAAAAGATACTAACGAACGAGATAGCCACCGTCAACCACAAGGAGGTGGCCATTTACATAGTCTGAAGCGCGGCTGGATAAAAAGACAACAGTTCCCATTAGATCTTGCAGTTCGCCCCAACGATTGGCTGGAATATGGTCAAGAATGCGACGATTTGATTCTGGATTGGCTCGGGTTTCGGTCGTGATATTAGTGGCGTAGTAGCCCGGAGCAATGCCGTTGACTTGAATGTTGTGCTGGGCGAGTTCATCGCAGTATGCTTTGGTAAACCCGGCTAGGGCGTGCTTAGTTGCCGCATAGGCAGGGGAGCGTTGACCTCCTAGATAGGAGAAGAGGGAACAAATGTTGATGATTTTGCCACTTTTTTGTGGGACCATTACTTTAGCGGCTTCGAGGCTTAGCTCAAAAGCAGCGGTCAGATTGACGTCGATCATGGGGTCCCAAGCGCGACGGTCAAAATCTAGGACATCGCCTAGGTTGCAAATGCCAGCATTATTAACGAGGATGTCAATACGGCCGTAAATCTCCAAACATTGATCCATAATCCGCTTTGGCGCGCCGTCTTCGGTAATATCCACCTCCATGTATTGGTAACTAACGCCCTGCTCTTCAACAAGCCCCCTGGTTTTACCATCATCTGGCATGATGCTCGGGACAAAAATATTGGCGCCCGCTTTGGCTAAGGCAAGTGAGTACGCCTGCCCTAAGCCACTGTTGCCGCCTGTGATAACGGCCGTTTTCCCCTTCAGGAAGAAAAAATCCATTGAGAAGTCTGTGATTGCCATTTGTGTGGGGTTTAAACTTGATTTCAAAATTTTCTCCTGATTAATTGGTTTGTTTTGTCTAATCTTTTTTCGTTTATGCAGGTGTCCAATTATAACCTTCTTAGCCCTAGTAACTATGTACCTTACTCACGATAAATAAATTGAAATGCGCTAACGGACATACAATTTGAGGATGATAAGAGACGCTAAAAACGCAGAGATATAGACTGGAAAGGTTTGGGTTTCGTTTAAGGTGGGTTTGTTGACTTTTACTCATAGCCAAATATTTTTTGCGTATTATATTTTGGTAAATACAAAATACACGTTAGTGATAAACTGGTATTGACAATAATTTTAAATACGTGTAAAATGTATTTATCGAGCAAGGGTAATTGAAATGGAATAGCAAAAGCAACGGTCGTATTTCGATACTTGAGATTTCGTTTGCTTGCCACCTTTTCAAGCCATTATCCCTCTGGTTTGTTGTTTTCTGGGGTCTCTGGTGTTGGGATAGGCGTTGTTTATGCTGTCACTGGGAAGAGGACTTTCTTTTATTCTTGCTTGATATCTATTGAGGTCCCAAATACGCCACTCCATGAGATATCAATACTTTTTCTAGAGGATGCGTATTAGAAACTTTACACACATAGTGCATAAGGAGTTTGAAATGAGTGCATATTCGTTAGAAGAGATTTCCCGAAAATGGCGAAAAGGGACGCTGACCTCGGAACAAGCCATCGGCCAGCTATTACAAGTGGTTGTTGAGTTAAACGGCCGTGTTGGTGTCGTTGAGAAAAAGCTGGTTAACGGGTCAGCTTCCAAAACAGCTCGGGGGGTCAATAAATAAATCTTGGGTTACTGATTGTCCATCACCGGAAACGACCTGCCCCATCGAGATTATCGCGTTGCCCGGAGAGCCTACTTCTAAAGTAATCGTATCAACAATATCACTGGCAATGGGTTGGCCTTCCCAAAAATAAGTGTAAATTCCATCCCCGCCGCGGCCTTCAAAGTAAATGGATACAAACCACATATTATCATCACATCGCTTTGTGCCATCGATAGGAAAGATGTCAAATTCGAGCGTTGTTATGTCTTCGCTTGGCGTAGGTGGGGTAGGCACAATTTCCTCAGGTTGGAAAATTGTAAGCGCACTTGCATCACCATTCCAATCGAGCAGGTCACCAAAAACGAAACCGACTTTGCTCTCGCCATCTCGGACATAAAGCCAGTTTCCAAATTGGGAGCGCCCTAATATAGCAACTTCATCGCCTACCTGTAAGATGCTTCTCTCTGTAGATGCTGAATCTGGTGATGAAAAGATGGAAGCTGGTCCAGTAACGACGGCCGTATTTGATAATTCTTCGCTAGCTGGCGGTGTATTTGTGGGCGCAGGTGTGTTTGTCACGGTTGCTGTTATAGTTGGCTCAGCAGTAGCAGAGGGCTCAACAGTTGGTGTCGTCGATGGTGATAGAGTAACAGTTTGTGTTGGGTCTAGGCTAGGGACGGCTGTCTCTTCAATTATGGTTGAAGAAACAGCCGTTTCAGTTGGTGTTATATCGGCATTAGCGACTGCATTACTCGCTGTGGGCGTTGCGCCACCTGCGTTTGTGCCTTCATCAGACAATAACCTTTGAATCGTGACTACACCCCCGAGTAGCAACAGGGCCACCAGTATGATGCCCCCAATGCGTAATGCTAAAGCACGCTGTTTTTCAGCAAGAATGAGACGATTAACGGCCGTTTCAACATGCTGCGAATCAGGATAATTTGGATTTATCTCATGAATTTGGCTTAAGAGGAATGAGGCACGCTCAGGCTCTTTATCTGCGACGGCTCGAAGCGCTTCATTATACAAAGAAGTGCAGATGCCTTCTTGTGAGCGTTTGGCCACCTCTAGGCGATCTTCAAACTGCAGCTCACCTTTTTGACGCTTGATCGACTCCCATTTTTCCAACGCCTCTTCGTATTTTCGGGCCTCAAGCAATAATGCAGCTTCATCATATAGGGCCTCTAGCTTTTTTAATAGTCCCTGATTTTGCATACCGTGTTTTATCAAATGCTCAAGATTTGAGGCCTCTGGATCATCAGGCGAGCGCCGCTGATAAGATTCTATTGTCGTGAGTGCTTCTTCAAATTTTCCATCTTGATATAGGCGAATGGCTCTTTCATGTAATAAATCGAGCGCGTTGAGGCGCAACTCGCTGACTTTTTGTTCTTGAAATTCTGGATCGGCCTGCTTGAGTTCATCAAGTTGGTCAATACATTCAGGGAACTTTCGAATTTCGTACAAATCGTTGGCCCGTTGCCACATCGTTGATAAACGATCGATATGGCGTGCCGCTAGGGTATCTGCCACACTGCCCTGCAGCTGTAAATTAATCGTGTTGAGAACCGCCGCCATCTCAGCTGCTGACTGATAGCGGTCTTTTGGATTTTTAGCTAAGGCCCTTTCTAAGATTGAAGCGACAGTATTCGGAATATTAGAATCTAATATCCGAATATCAGGGATAGGTTCGTTAACATGCTTGAGCATGATTTGGAAGGTTGAATCACCACTGTACGGTGGCTCTCCGCGTAGCATCTCATAAAACATGATGCCTAGTGAATAAATATCTGCGCGATGATCCGTTTTTTCACCCCTAACCTGCTCTGGTGACATGTAAGCGGCCGTTCCCATCGCGGCCCCTGTCGCCGTATGAGATTGCCCTCCAAGAATTTTGGCAATGCCAAAATCCATTAAGATTGGCTCACCGAGTAGGTTAATCATGACATTGGCAGGCTTTATATCTCGGTGGATCATGCGCCGTTGGTGAGCATAATCAACAGCTTCACAAACTTTTGATAAAATGCGGATTGTGTCACTTAAAGGGAGGTGAATGCCTACTGAATTGAGGCCCTTTAACTTCTGACCTAAGGATTCACCTGGAATGAATTCCAGCACCATGTAGTAAACATCATCGTTGTTGTTGAAATCATGAACTTGAACGATATTATTGTGCCGCAGTTGAGCAACAGCAGCCGCTTCTTGTTCAAATCTTTTTACAAACTCTGGGTTGTCAGTTAAATGCGGGTGGATGACCTTAACGGCAACTTTTCTTTGTAAATTTGGATCATGGGCACGGTAAACAGAAGACATGCCACCCCGCCCTAAAAGTGTTTCTATTTGGTAGCGCTCCCCGAGGATGCGGCCTTCCCAACGTGAATCGATTGAAGACATTGATACTTTTTGCTATGTCCTTCTATGAAGTTTAAGTTGCCACTCGTGATCCTCTTGCCTACAATGAAAACATTATATCATTAGGATTACAATCACTATTAAGTATACCAGTAGTAGTGGCGGCTCATGGCTCTCTTTTTTAGGTAAATGGGAAAGATTCAGATTACCTATATCTTTAGTTTTACTAGTAAATATCGCAATTGGTCTGACTATTTTGCAAAATTTATATCCATTGGTCATGGTTATATGAATATTTTTTTTAAACACCACCGAATTGGATATCGTCAAAACCCTTTTTCTGCGTTGACGAGGCAAGAATGGGGTGAAATTGGGTTTATACCTAAAACTTTTCGGAAGATGCTCTTTGATTCACCGCGTCATGTTCAGTTAATTGGTCGAATTGGAGCGGGTAAAACATCCCTTTTGCATCGAATCGAAGATGAATTAAGCCATTCTAAATTATCTATCATTTATGAGTATATTCCAGAAGGCCGCTCAAAAATTTTATCACCATTAAATGCAGCCGATCTGTTCTTATTGGATGAAGCGCAGCGCTTAAACTGGTGGCAGCGGCGTAAATGGTTGCGGCAGATAGGTGATCCAAATCAATGTCGCTGCATTTTTACCTCTCATCAGGATTTATCAACCTATTTTGTAGATTACAATTTACCCTTAGTGACTTTAAATGTGGATGACATTGTGTCACCCAGCCATTATGCAGAATGGTTAGAAAATCGACTCCAATTTTTTGTTATTGACCCAACTCAGCGAGTGACGATTTCGGAGGATGCCGTTCGTTTTTTATATGAAACGTTTCAAACAGATATGCGCTCAGCAGAATATTTTTTGTATGAAGTGTTTGAAGATTTGGAAACGGCCGTTGTGCTGACCCCTCATCATTTAGTTGACTTTTTACAAAAGTATCCACATAGACCCACTTCAGATCATCATTAAGGAGCCTACGAGGGCGCCACTTATATGTTGACGAGCAAGTGTAGCGCACCTTCAAGGAGTTCAGGAAGTGGGCCACATATCAAAAGGCTTTGCGAACTTCTATTCTCGAACTGGTGCTAGAATAAAATTCTTTTGCAGTTCAACATCACGCCCCATGGGAATATCAACTTTGACTTTAACCCCCCACACAATGCTGACATAACGGCCGTTAAAACTCCAAGGCTCATGTGGTAACACGGTGGAAAAATCAGCTGAGATGGGGACTCCTCTCATTAAATTTCCTTCCGAGATCACCTCTTCCATGACGCTCTGTTGAAAGCGAGTGCCACGTCCTGCTGTATGCCATAAAACCTCGACAACAACTTTTCGGCAACGTAAATCTTCATTTGGATAAACCAAAACATTGCCACGAATTTCTGTGTTTGGTCGATAAATCGGCGCAGAAAAAAGGTTGTTGGGGTCTTTCTCTTCAATGCCTTTACCTTCAAGATGGAATTGAATATCAACTTTACTCATGCTAATCCCACTCCCTTGATGTTAGCTCAGGCAAGACGGTGATTTCATAATCGTCCTGAAAATTCATCATTCTTGGAATGTCCATTTCAAAACGGATAAACCACTTAAGTTGATTTCTGCGGACGTCAACAGAGTGCATGGCATCACGCGGTAGGGTGAATTCATGTGACTCACTTAGAAAACTGCCAGCAGAAAATCGCTGCCCCACCGTGTTGTACTCGTCAATAATCTCTTCGTGGTGCACTGTCTTTGTATTTGTTCCCTGTTGATAGGTGGCGGTCTCTTTAAAAATCAGCTTTATGGAAAAAGTTTCGACGTTGACTTCACGATTAAATGTATTGTGGAAGCTGATCGAGATGTTATCGCCTAATACGGCCGTTTGTTTAGAAATCTGTACTTCTGGCTTGCCAACGCGGTAGCGCGTGTACCATTGGCGAATACCCGCAATGGCAAAAAACAGCCCTGTAAGTCCAAATACGATGCCAATAATAACGGCCGTAACTGGTTCATCATCAGCAGTGGCCCTGATTGCAACTAATGCAATTAAGACAAAAAAACTGCCAAATAAAATGAACCAGCGCGAGCCAGTAGAGCGAGTTGGTTTAGGATTATCCATCGTTATTTTCAATAATTTTATGGGTGACCCGATTAATGTCTTCGAGAACCGTTCCTCTAGCTTTTTCGACGCGCGTTAGTCGTTTTGAAAATTGGCTAACCGCATAGTTAGAAAAATCAGTCTCTTTTAGCCCAAACGGCATCGGATCATAAGCTGAAAAGACATCACTAATAATACCCAAGCCAAGCGGTAGGAGTTGATTCATCGTATTCTGAGCCACTTCCCACAGGCTGGCATCCTCAGAAATAAGCCGGGACAATAAGTAGATACCATACGCAATATGCCTTGATTCATCTTGTTTCAGTAAATAAATCCCTTTTCGGACGCCGGGCATAATCTCATTTTGATCGAGTACATTGAAGTAAGCATAATAGCCCGTTTCTGCCATCACGCCCTCGACAATCATGTTGTAAGTAACCGAGGCACGAACTTGGGCGGCTGGAGAGGAATCTGTTTCAAGCGCTTGTAAAGCCTCCGGCAGTGCTTGGTAAAATAGCAGTTTATAGTTGTCAGAGTGAAAGTGGGAAATACCGCCGGAATTTTGAGCAATTTCAACCAGAAAGCGATTAAAAAAGTCGGTATGTTTAGCTTCTTCAAAAAGAAATGTGGTTAAAAACATTTCTTCTTCTAAGCGACCCTCTTTGGCGATAGCCATAATTAAGGGCAGTAAGTCAAGCGTGACGGCTTCCTCGCCAGCTTGAAATAATGCTGTTAATCGCAGCAGAAGCTCTCGCTCCTCCCCTCCTAGATTTTGCCAATCGATAATATCTTGAGAGAAATCTAATTCTGAAGGATTCCAAATACCAAATTTTTTGGCTTTTTCAAATAAACGGAGAGGGGGAGCCTTTCGGTCAAGCCCTCGCGTTGTGGTGATCATCGTTTCTCGGATCATAAGTTGGGGCCGAAAGTGAGCCAATAATATTTAAGATTGGCTCACCCTTCGGAATAATTTGAAAAAGAAAAGAAAACCGAACTTTCTTTTCTTATCTTAGGCGAGTCGATTTATGCAGTTAAGTTCTTCAAATGCTTGCTTGAGACGGACTTGGAAAGATTGCTCAGCCACGCGCAGCCATTTGCGGGGATCATATACTTTCTTGTTGGGTTGATCATCTCCTTCTGGGTTGCCAATTTGGCCTTGAAGGTAATCATGTTTTTCAGCTTCGTAGCCACGAATGCCGTTCCAAAATGCCCACTGCAAATCAGTGTCGATGTTCATTTTTATGGCGCCATATGAGAGCGCTTCAGCAATCTCTTCTGGTGTAGAACCAGAGCCACCGTGGAATACAAAGTTAACAGGCTTAGGGCCGGTATTGAATTTTTCTTCAATATATTTTTGTGAATTGTGAAGAATCACCGGTTTGAGCTCAACGTTTCCCGGTTTGTAAACGCCATGCACATTGCCAAAGGCAGCGGCAACGGTGAACTTATCGCTCACTTTCATAAGCTCTTCGTAGGCATAAGCCACTTCTTCTGGTTGAGTGTATAAGCGGGCTGCATCAACATCGGTATTATCAACACCATCTTCTTCGCCACCGGTAATACCTAACTCAATTTCGAGGCTCATCCCCATTTTGCTCATCCGTTCGAGGTAGCGTTTACAAATTTCAATATTTTCTTCAATTGGCTCTTCTGATAAATCGAGCATGTGTGAACTGTAAAGTGGAATGCCGTGAGCTGCATAAAACTGTTCGCCGGCATCAAGCATGCCATCAACCCAAGGCAGCAGTTTCTTGGCGCAATGATCGGTGTGCAAAATAACGCTCGTGCCGTATTTGGCGGCGACCTGGTGCACATGATGAGCGCCAGATACAGCCCCGACCACAGCGGCCTGTTGATTCTCATTGCTCATTCCTTTGCCAGCAAAGAAGCTTGCGCCCCCGTTTGAGAATTGCAAAATGACGGGTGAGTTGACATCACGAGCGGTTTCCAAAACACTGTTGACCGTGTTGGTACCAACCACGTTTGCGGCTGGAAGGGCATATTGATTCTCTTTAGCTTCTTGAAAAACCTCGGTAACTTGGTCGCCGGTGATGACGCCAGCTGGAAGATGGCTAAGTGACATAGAGCCTCCTGAAGACTGCTTTAATTTTTGGAAAAATGCTGATTGGTATATTGATATATTGATATTGTCTGAGTAAAAAATACACTAGTACTCTAATATACCAATAACCTAAAAATGAAACCATCAGCGTAAGAAACTGCCCCTAAAGTCATGTTGTGAAGGCTTGCTGAATTAGGGTAAAGGTTTTGGACATGAAAAGTAGTGAATTATACTGTGAAGAAACGGCCGTTTCCACTAACAATATTGCCACAAAACGGTCTACAATCCGAGAAAATATGTACAAACGAATCGTTGTAAAATTTGGCACAAGCGTGCTGACAAGCGGCTCTCCTCAGCTTGATCATCCCCATATGGTTGATTTAGTCCGTCAATGCGCTGAGCAATACCAGCAGGGGCGAGATGTGGTTGTATGCACCTCAGGTGCGATCGCCGTAGGACGACATCGGCTTGGCTTCCCTAACATCCCCAACACAGTCAACAATAAGCAAATGCTGGCCGCCGTCGGTCAAAGCCGTCTCATGCAGATGTGGGAACGATATTTTGAAATTTATGGTATTCACGTGGGGCAAATATTGCTAACACGCTTTGATGTGAATCACCGCAGCCGTTACCTAAATGCCCGCGACACCCTGCGTAAGCTGTTGGAGTTCCGTATTGTGCCCATTATTAACGAAAATGACGCCGTAGCCGTTGAAGAAATCAAAGTGGGTGATAATGATAATCTCTCAGCTTTGGTATCAACTCTGGCTGGGGCTGATTTGCTCATTTTATTAACCGATCAAAAAGGACTTTACACGGCCGATCCGCGCTCTAACCCAAATGCGAAGCTTATCTCTGAGGTACAGGCCATAGATGATGACCTCAAAGCTTTAGCCGGAGGGAGCGTATCTGGTCTCGGTGTGGGGGGCATGGCCACAAAGCTACAGGCGGCGGATATTGCCCGCCGATCAGGCGCCGATGTGGTTATTGCTGATGGGCATGAACCAAACATCATTGAAAAGGTTTGCCGCGGTGAGTCAGTCGGCACGCTGTTTCCACGAATTGAACAGCCTGTAGATAACCACAAGAAGTGGATTTTAGCTGGATCAAAACCAACGGGACGAATTATAGTTGATGGTGGAGCGGTGACAGCCCTGTGTGAAAACGGCCGTTCTCTTTTGCCTGCAGGCATTACTCAAGTTATTGGCTCTTTTCAACGGGGTGACACCATCTACATTCAAGATCAAAATGGGAAAGAATTGGCCAAAGGGATTGCCCGCTATTCAAGCGATGCCATGACCCAAATTGTTGGCTTACAATCTGATGACATTGAATCTCGTTTAGGTTATGCTTATGGTCCGGTAGCCGTGCACCGAAACGATATGATTCTGATTTAGTAACGTCGGGATAACGAAATTAGCGCTTGAGGGTGGCATTTAGGAACCTATTCTTGCTTTTTCAAACCCTCTTCTGGTAAGCTGAGATGCTAACAAGCTGAATTGCTGAAATGCTTTACGGAGAAACAGAATGACAGACTTAATCGCAATGGGTAAAGCTGGCCGAGCCGCGAGCCGAGCCCTCGCCACATTGACAACAGAACAGAAAAATATTGCACTTCATGCCATTGCAGATGAGCTAGAAGCTCAAGCAGCCACCGTGTTGGCCCAAAACGCAATCGATATTGAAGCGGGTCGTGCAAAAGGATTATCTGATGCTTTGTTGGATCGCTTGCTTCTGACCGAGAAGCGAATTGCCGCCTTGGCAGCTGATTCACGCAAAGTCGCCACATTGCCCGACCCGGTTGGCAGTGAATTTGATGCCCGCATGTTGCCCAATGGGATGAAGTTAAGCCGTCGTCGTATTCCGGTGGGTGTGATTGGTGTAATTTATGAAGCTCGCCCTAATGTAACGATTGATATCGCCACTCTCTGCCTCAAAACGGGCAATGCGGCCATCATGCGCGGCGGTAGTGAAACGATCAACAGTAACCTGGCCTTGGTCAACGTCATTCAAGCCGCAATGGAAAAAGTGGGTTTGCCTCAGGCTGCTATTCAATATATCGACAACCCTGACCGAGCGTTGGTGTCCCAGATGATGCGTTTGGATGAATATATCGATATGCTCATTCCGCGTGGTGGGGCAGGTTTGCATCGTCTTTGTCGTGAGCAGAGTACGATTCCGGTCATTACAGGAGGCATCGGCATTTGCCATGTCTATGTTGATGAAAGCGCTGACTTTGATAAAGCGCTTGATATTATAGAAAACGCCAAAGTTCAGCGCCCCAGCGTTTGTAATGCGCTCGATACGGTTTTGGTGCATCCAACCGTTGCCGAATCGTTTTTGCCACAGATGGCCCAGCGGATGGCCGAGAACAATGTTGAGCTGCGTCCGGCCGACTCAGCCTACGAAATTTTGAGCCGCAACGGTCACGGCGCAAAAGTGGTTGAAGCAGGTCCAAATGATTTTTCAACGGAGTGGATGGGGTTAATCATGGGTGTAAAGGTGATGGCGCTTGATGATGCCATTACGCACATTCATGAAAATAGCATGGACCACAGCGACAGCATTGTGACGAATGATTTTAACAGCGCTACTAAATTTTTGAATGAGGTAAACTCATCAGCCGTGTTTGTCAATGCCAGCACCCGTTTTAATGACGGTGGGCAGTTTGGTCTTGGTGCCGAAGTAGCTGTCAGTACGCAGAAATTACACGCCCGTGGCCCAATGGGGCTAGAAGAGCTGACGACCTACAAATGGGTAGGCATTGGCGATGGGCATATACGGCCGTAACCAGAATTTCGTTTAAGTTATTTCAAAAAATCTGGTTTCTGTCACAAGAACCAGATTTTTTTTGTTTAGGGGTTATGAAAACTACAAATAATGAACCTAAGTGGATAAATCGAGCTGACTTTTTATGGCGAGGTGGACAAATTTCTTTTTCATATGCCTCCCTCTACACTCTAGCTCTAGATTTTTACAAAAATTAACTATGATTCTAACCATAACAACCACCCACAACCCCGCAACCGATCTGGGATACTTACTTGCCAAGCATCCGGCCAAGGCTCAAGTGTTTAAGCAAAATTTTGGCACGGCGCACGTATTTTATGCCGAGGCCACGGCCGAAAAATGCACGGCCGTTTTACTCCTGGAAATCGACTCCATCAAGCTGGTTCGGCGCGGGGGTAAACGCCAAGCTGGTTTTTCACTTCAGCAATACGTCAATAATCGGCCGTATGTGGCTTCCTCCTTTTTGAGCGTAGCCATTGCTGACGTGTTTCGGACAGCCTTAAACGGCCGTTGCAAGGACAAACCAGAATTAGTCAAAACCGCCATACCGCTGACTGCTAAAATTGGCGCCTTACCGTGTCGCGGTGGGGAAGCGTTTCTGCGGGATCTGTTTGAGCCGCTGGGGTATACCTTAATTGCAGAACAGCATCCGCTTGACCCCAAATTTCCTGAATGGGGCAACAGCAAGATTTTTACTGTTGAGCTAAGACACACTATCAAACTTTCAGAATTGCTCTCCCATCTTTACGTGCTGATCCCCGTTTTGGATGATGAAAAGCATTACTGGGTAGGTGAGCATGAGGTAGAAAAACTGCTCGCCAAAGGGGGTAACTGGCTGGCAGTGCATCCCCAAAAAGAAGAGATTACGCGACGGTACTTAAAGCGACGACGCGGCTTAGTCGGGCAGGCAATGGCTCAACTCAATCGAGAAGAAGCAACCGATAAGCTAACGGATGCCGAAAAAGACGCGGAAGAAACCGTTTCGGAAAAGAAAATC
>JBCCFD010000104.1:0-18894 GCA_039029915.1 Chloroflexota bacterium | reverse complement strand
TCTTCCGGCGCAACGCGAGGCAAATGTTGTGCATGCCCCAAACCAGGCAGCCCCGCGGTTACTGCACAAAAGGCTACGGACCAGGCAACCAGAATAGAAAAACTCTTGAGACTCATGAGTGAGACTTTGAAGGAACTATGGAACTAAGAATCGAAGCGACGACAACGGTGCAGCTAGAACCAATAAGCGCAAACCACGGCCACGCGATGTTGATGTCAAAGATTGGTAGGATTAGTTTAATCGTGAGCAGCAGGCATGCAGCGAAAACAAGTCCTCCAATCGCGCCGAATTCGCCACAGCGAGGGTTTAGCTTTGAGAGGGCAAACAACCCCAACAGCAAGCCTACTGTCATCCCGGCGATTCCCAGCACTTCATTGATGACACTTCTCGTAGTGAATGAAGCAAGATACGCAATGATCATTTGAACCACGCCGAAACAAGCAGTCAGAATTTGGCTCCATCGAAGGGATGAATGCAAACAAAAAAGATTAGATGGATAAAAAAACTGATTGCTTTGTTTTGTTTGCTTTGAAGTACAGCTAAAATCGATTCGTACCCATCAAAATATCTTTGGCTGACCTTAATTCACCTAATTACTGTACATTTGATAATTCTAAAACTTCACCTGTATTTGCATTGAGTCTTACATCGATGGAGTTGCCGCTCTCGGTCCCAATTAGAGAGACGAACCATTCCATTTGTTGTGAAGGGGTGCCCATATCAGCCATGAGGGACATGGTTAAAATTGTTACACCTTCCTGATTGATAAAGTTGTAACCACCTTGATCTAATAGAATTTGAATGGCATCGTTACTATCAATTTGCCAAGTTGAGATGTTGTGAATGCTGTAATCGATTGGAGATGGTGCTTCAGCCACGAAGTTTGCTTGGTTTTCTATGACTGAGATGGTGGTTGCTTTTTGAGCTTGTTTTGAAAAGAAGGTAAAGGCCCACGTTGTTTTCCCGCTTTGTAAATTTGCTACCGTTGCACCCTGTGACCATGTGGCGTTCGCATTAAGCAGTTGGGCGTCGGTGCTCCAGGTTTGGGCTAATTTTTCGGCCGTGAGATAGGCAATTAGGGCCGTATTTCCTTGAAATACGGGGGTTGGTCCAATTTGGCTAGCATTTTGGGCAACTGTGGTCGCTGAATTTTGGGCAGGGCCTAGATTCCCCGCTGCGTTAGGTGCATCGGGTGAAAACCAAAATACAATTGATAGTACGACAACAATGATTAAGAGGATGACAAGCAAAATGCCAAGTAACCATTCTAATCGATTGAAAGAGCCTCTAGTTTCCATTTAAACTGTTCCAGAATTTTTTTGATGTGTAAAATTTCATTTGTCCTTTGAGGTTGTGTTTTTCAAATAATGAACAACCTCAAAGGATATCCAATGTGTTATCTAAAGATTAGTGGTAGATAGATGGTTGGAATCTCGACGAATTCTTCAAGCTCACCTCTAAAAAATCGAATTTGATCCTCGGACGATGGAGACTCACCTGCTCGTGTGAAAACCATGTAGACAAAATCACCTTGAGTTGCCAAAGACGGCCGTATTGAGCGGACGCTTGATCCCGTTACTTGATTTGGAATAATCCACTCATCTTGTTCACAGCTCGTTGTGTTGAAAAGGACTTCGTTATTATCTGGTAAGCCATCGATGGTGCCATGATAAGAGACGATCGTGCAATCATCTAATGTTGCCATGCCGGAGATGATTACTTCACTATTATTTGTATTGGCACCCACATCGAACCCTGATGCTTTAATAGAAGCTTCCCAATTAGCAGGCACTGTACAGTCTGATGACAAGCAAGAAACATAGCGAACTTGTTGATCTTCTAAAAACTCAGCTGCGGTCCCCACATCTTTTTCAGTATAAATCACTTCAAAAACACCATTCTTGTTCACAATAGACGGCCGTTCAGCGCTCCGATCATTGGCATTATCTGAGATTTGAATTGGAAATGACCAAGATGCACCGCCATCCGTTGATTTTGAGTAGCGAATAACCCATCGATTGGAAGAGAGTTCTTCCTGCCAAACTAAATCAATAACCTGATTGTTAATGCCAATTCGAATATCTGGCGCCCGGGAAGCAACCGCTGAAAGCAATGAAGAACTGCTACTATTCCAAGTGCTTCCACCGTTAAGCGATCGGGCATGATAAACATCTGGTGTCCCAAAACCGATAGATGCATTCTGATTTCTTTCAATCCATACCACATCTAATACATTCCCCGATGAGGCTACGATTTTAGGTGAATCGACTTCCGCTACGATGCCTCCCGCCCCTGAAACAATTTGACTAGGTGCTGAGAATACTGTTTGGTCGTTGGTATCTTGTGGCGCGTAAAAAAGTTCAACTTCATCTTCAACCCAAACCGCATGTGCATCATTTTGACTATCAAATGTCACAGAGGGTTGAATAGAATTTTCGTTACTGGTGAAAATTGGCCTAGGGGTTGACCAAGTGGTGCCGTTTGTATTTGAAAACACAAAATAGGGGTCATTATCAGATGCAGAACCGCTTTCCTGATGATTAAAAACCACCATAAGCTCGGTCCCATTTGGGGCTACTGCCACTTGTGGCAGTCGAGCACCATCTGGACTGTTTGTTGCTGTTGTTAAAGCCCTATTATTGTTATCCCAACTTACCGCAAACTCTGCCTCAATTTCATCTGGTTCAGCCTGAGCGGAATTTAAGTAAACACCCAGGGTTGCAACCAAGAAGGTTATCAAAACAATACGAATATTTTTTGTTTGCATCATTTAAACCATTACTCCAAATTATTGGTTAATAAATCTAAGTAGCCGCTCGTTAATAAGTTGGCAATTTGTGAAGGCAAAGGCTACTGCAAGCCCGTTTGCCAATACGCTAACCTAATTGCGAATGGGTACTAAGGCAACACAATTTCTCTTTCAAAGACGAAGTAACTTGTTTGTTCAGTCGTATGGGCTCTCTCAGCGTCTCCAATAGCATCCTCATCATTTGCCAAGCTAAGCTGAGTCGCTGTCATTGGATTAGGGCCATACGTATAAGCCCATGAACCATCACCACCGTCCATAGCTGCTTGGGTTACGACAGCGATACCTGGTGTGCTTGAGAATGCCGCACCGTAGGTATAATTGTACGGCGGCGTATTCTCAACCCCTCGAATGGTGTCACCACCTAAGGCGGTTCGATATTCTTGTGAATTGAGTGTTCCGAATCCAGATTCAACCACAATGAATCCAATCGTTTCGTTAGCTCGGGTCGTCACAGAATCCTGACCAATATGCTTTCCTGTAAACAGGTTTGCACTACTTGGTGGTGCTGTTCTTGAATTACCTCTTGACCAGAATACAGACCAGTTTGGATCGTTGAAGGTCATAACTTGACCAAATACGATAGGATTGGAGTACGCTTGCCCGTAGGTTTGTGCTTCTGCATTCCATGAGCCATTCCTATCAGTAACCGTACTGATATATTTTTGTGCCTCAATATTACGGCCGTCTGGTAATTGCCATGTGCCTGCTTCCATAACCATACAGTCCACAATTGATGCTGAAACTGGGAGTCCGCTTGGGTTTTGCAGAATAACTTGGAAAGAGTTCCCAATATTGGCATTCTGCACACGGACGACTCTTGGAATAAGCGTCCCAGATGTTGGATAGCGCGTTGAGCAGACAACAACCATATCAATATAGCTATTTGTTGTGGTAACGGTGACCCAGTCTGAACTACTTACGTTAAGTACTCTGAATGTTTCAAAGCGTAATTCATCCGCTAAAACATGCCATGTAAATAGAATGCTTGTCTGGTTTGTACCGTCGTCAACGGTTACACCAACCGGATACTCTCCAGCAAATCCATTGGCAATCGTTCCGAATATTTCACCTGTTGTAGCGTTGATTGACAGATTTGGTGGTAAACCAATTGCGCTGTAAGTCAGAGTGTCATTTTCTGGATCGGTGGCGCTAATGATCAGTGACACGCCGTCACCTTCAAGATTGTATTGGTCTCCAGGATGGACCACATTTGGTGGTTGGTTCGTTTGGGTCGAAACACCGCATGGTCCAGGCAGCATGTAAATATTTGCCACTGGATTCGGTGGCACAATCCCCAACCGAACGCCAAAGTAACCAATACCGTCAATGTCAATACAAGAATAGACGGTGTACGTGTCGTCTGGCACATTCAAGAATTGATAATAGCCATTTTCATCCGAATCAGTGACGGCGAAAATATTACCGCTGCTGTCGATTAGGGTCACGACAGCTCGGAACTGAGTGGCCCACTCGACGACACGACTGTTGACTGTCCCAGCAATAATGTTGGAACCAGATGGATCAACAGTTGGCGTTGGGGTCGGTGTGTCTGCAGAGATGATGCCCGTCACTTCAGCCGGGTCCGAAATGTTGTTGGTTTCGATTGGCTCGAAGATTTGACCTTGGCCCGGTACACCAGCAGAGTCGACCATTCCGTAAACCATATGAGTGGCAGGATCGTTTTCAAAGCCAAGCTGAGAGGTGATCGTAATGACTTTAGATTCACCACCTGCCAAAGAACTAATCGCAGAATAACCTGAGCTCTGCTCAATCGGAATGTGTGTTGTGAAGACATCAGTCGGATCAAGGTAGATATCAACAAAGAACTGTGAGTTTACATCTACGTCACCCGTGTTTGTGATGATGACGCTAAAGTCAACCGGTGTATAAGCGGTAATAGGTAAGGAGCTCACGATTTCTGGTGGGCTTACCATGACCAAATCGATCGGTCTTGGTGTATTGGTTGGTGTCGATGTGACTGGAGTCGGTACAAAGTTATCGCAGGGCACCGTATAGGTTGCGGTTTGATCCCCAATTGGTGCGCTGGCGAGAACTTGATAAGTTCCAGGATCGATATTATTTACCGTAAAGGTGAATGAAAAGCTACCGTTGTGGTTTTCGTCCAGGATGACTGTTTGAGCAGAGGTTGAATCCCAGAAGATGGCAATGTCCTGATCGTCTGGCCAGTTAAACCCAAGCACCGTAACGGTAACGGTGTTGCCTATGTTATTTGAGCCACCACAGTTTGGTAGCAAGGTGATAAATGCTGACCCAGGTGTATTGGTTGGTGTTACGGTAGGCGTTCCCGTTTCAGTTGGCGTTGGAGCCGGCGTATTTGTTTCAGTGGGTGTGGCTGTTGGGGCTTCATCCAGCACGATACCAACATCGGTTGAGTGTAAAGTGCCATTAACAAATTGGCGTACCTCAATAAAGTGCCCTGAGACCAAAGGGATACTTAATGCTGGATGCGTTGCGGGGACAAAGTCTGCAAAGCCACCGCAAAGATATCCAGGTCGATCTAATAATGTCGTGGTTCCGAGTAGTGTTTCTGGATCAGTTGTAATGTCCCAAATTTCGACGGTCGCACCAATTTCACCAGTGACGAGCACCGAGGTCTGATCAGCGACTGGTGGCTGAACAAAGTTGACCGGACAAACGGCTGGGGTTGATGTAGCTGTGGCTGTTCCTGTTTCGGTTGGGTCTGGTGGTGGCCCATCTGATGTAGATGTAGCTGTGGGTGATGGGGTGGGCGATGGGGTTACCCCGGGTGTGGGAATTGAAGGAATAACAGGGGGTAAACCTTGGCCAACATTCCCGCTAGATAGTGAACCAAAGTTTTCGTTGGTTAAAGCAACCTGCCCAAAGACGGGGACGCTTGGGGCTATGGGGCGGAGAAGCGGGGTGATTATCGGAACCCGATAAGTGACCCGAACGACGACGGGATAATTAGGAAGACCGCCAAAATCGTAGAGGAGTTGACCGTCTTCAGCCTCAGGATTTACCCCCCAGATTTCAATATTGTAGTAATTGTCATCTTCAAAGGCATTGGATGTCTCATTTAAGGGTAAACCGCTAAGACCGTTGTGTGAGCGAACAATAATTGAGGCAATTCGGTTATTATCACCTAAATTACAAACGTCACGGCCGTTATCGTCAAACTTGGGGAAGCCATCAACCGGGCAAAAGTCGTTTCCTAAGGTTTGACCCGTAATCGCATAGCGAATCCCTTCCCGAGCCGAGTTTTGAACCGTGTTCCATGCCCACAAGATACGAGCGGCTTCAATAACAATGAAGATAAGCATAAGGAGGACGGTGGCAATTAGCGCAAATTCGACCATTGCTTGTGCTTTTGATGATTTCTTATACCGTTTTTTTAGTCCCGTCATGATTCCTACCAGAGATGAATGAAGGTGGCTACGTAAACCATAAAAAGTTTTTGGAAAATCTGAAGCTTGAAATAGTTTACTTCTTGGAGAAGCCAATAACGGTTTATTCCCGAAATTTATTTGCTTCTCGCTTAAGCCTTTTAATATTTGTTAGTAAAGAATTTAGCTATTGCTTTTATCATTCATTTGCCTTTTGTTAGATTATCTGTACCTTTTGAAGGTGTCGTTGGCAAAATAGTCCTTAATTTTTGTGAACAACGGCCGTTTCCAAGTGATTATCTTGCATGAGTAATGGCCGTTCATGATAATAAGCCAACAGTATTTTAGCAAAGGGGTGCCAATGATTCGTTTATTTACCGTTGATCGGGCGTTTATTTTGAAACATTTTGACAAACCTGCATGAAAAAAGTACTAAAAGTGTCCTTATTGGGGCCTTATCAAATCAAAATTGATGATCAACCACTAAACTCCCTAGTTTCATCAAAAGCATTGGGAATCTTGTTCTACTTAATGCTCAATAAACGGCCGTTTCCCCGTCAAACAATTGCCTCGCTGTTTTGGGGGGAAATGCGCGATGAAGATGCACGGCGAAATCTGCGCGGCGTTGTTATGAAGCTGCGGCAGAATTTAGCCGACTATCTGCTTATCGAAAATCAAACCGTTGGGTTTAACTTCGATAGTCTGTATGAGCTAGATATCGAGCAATTTGATTCGTTTCGGGCGAGCGGCATTGATGAACAGTTAGCCCAAGCTATCTCAATGCATCGAGGTGATTTTCTGGCGGAATTTCATTTGAGAGACGCTCCTGAATTTGAATATTGGCAAGAGCGTGAGCGGCGTAAGCGGCATCAGCTCTTTCTTAAAACGGCCGATGACTTAATTGGGCGTTATGAATTAACTGGTAAGTATGAGGCTGGCATTGAAATTGCTCAGCAACTTATTGATATCGAGCCCACCCGTGAAGCATCCCATCGACATTTGATTCGCTTATTCGCATTGGATGGGCAGCTGGATACGGCCGTTGACCATTATGAAGGCCTTGTGGATATCCTTCGGAATGAACTTCAGGTAGACCCAGCAGATGAAACCGTATTGCTCCTGCATGAAATTCGGTATGGAAAAGAAACGCCATCCGCTTTTGCAAACCCGCGTCCAGAGGTGAAGTTAATTTCTGAAGCACCCACACAAGCTGAAAAAGCGGTCCCGCCGCCTTCATTTATTGCCGGACCACCAATTACGTATCCCGCCCGCTTTTTTGGCCGAGAGGCAATTGTTAAACGAATTTTTCGGCTATTTCAAAAACGGCCGTTTCAAAACGCAGCTATCATTGGTCCCCGGCGCAGTGGTAAAACATCACTGCTGCATTATCTCAAATCGATTCATTCTGTTCCATCCGATCAAAGAAGACCAGATCAAACGGCAAACTGGTTAGACCACCCCAACCAATATCGCTGGGTGTTTGTTGACTTTCAAGATGCTAGATTTGGGGAACTCAATCGCCTACTTTCTTATCTGCTGACACATATGGGGCTGTCACTGCCTTCGACCCCATGTGATTTGGATACATTTCTTGATATTGTGGCTGATGAACTGACTTCACCAACCATTATTATTTTTGATGAGATTGGGGTCGCTTTAAGCCGATATGGCGCAACCTTAGACGATGCCTTTTGGGAGAGCTTGCGTTCGTTAGCAACCAACCAGCTAGATGGTCAGCTCGGTTTTGTTTTAAGCAGTCACCAGCCTCCCAATGAGCTAGCAACTTCTCAGGGGTTTGGGTCGCCATTTTTTAATATTTTTGGATACACGGCGATGCTGCGCGCCTTTAATGAAGATGAAGCGCGACAGTTAATTTCGAGTTCACCGCTTCCTTTCCCAGCGGCTGATACAGAGTGGATATTGGAGAAAAGCCAACTGATGCCAATGCCACTCCAAATTTTGTGCCGTGAACGTCTCATCGCGCTCGAAGAGAATGAAGAAGGGGATTTCTGGAGAGAAGACGCTCTTTTACAAATACAATCTTTCTTGCCGAAGGATACAGAATGAGCCAGGTGGAGAGTGATTCGTATAGCAATTCGCCAATTTTGCAAGACAATCTTGTTCTCGGTAGCTTCCGCCTTCTTTTTTGGCTTTTTTTCCACCCTGCCGCTTGGAATAATCATATTAAACAAATTGACCTAACAATTCGCCCCGATTTTTCGTTAACAGAGCTGCCTCGCTATCAGTGGAAAAACGGCCGTTTATGGCGCGTTATTTTTCAGAGCTATTTGGCCTGGCCGTTTGTGGTGACAGCGATTGTCATTCTATTGGGCCGCTTGGCAAATCAATCGGCCCAAACGATTTTGATCAATGTTGTCTTGGGGATTTCGCTTGGCTTAGCCATATCAGTCACGGTTGGGTTAGCCAGCAGCGTTGCCTTAGGGGTGCCGGTTGGCATTTCAGTGAGCTTAATCGTGGGATTATTTGGCGGGCAACTATTGACCTTAATTGAGGGGCAGGTACTTACCTTCGGCAATTTCACATTGAGCCGAGTGGGGTTGGAAACGGCCGTTATTGGCCTGGCCGCTGGACTAAGCGGGGGGTTGGCGTTCGGCGTTGCTTTAGGGATTACGCCAAACGAGGGAAACAGCTCATATTCCCTGATACGCCAAATAAGCGGGGTCGTGATTGGCATCTTGATTGGGATTGGAGGCGGACTGTTTGCTTCATTTTTTCAGGGAAATATCATCGCCTCGTTCTTATTAGGATTGCCGTTTGGACTCGTTATTTTTTTACGGTCTAGGTCTTGGCGACGAGGACTAGTGGGTGGCTTGCTAGTTGCCCTACCGGTTGGCATTTACCAGCTTCAATTGAATGGAACTGTTAACAATCTTTTAGGAACGCTCGCTTTTCTTGCTTTATTTTGCTCCCTTTTCGCCGTGCCTTACGCGTTGGCCGAACGGTTTGCGGGTGCGGGTGCGGGTGCTTTGGCTGGTGGTTTGGGGAGCGGGGCAGGCATCCTTTTCTTTTTGGGTAACACTGAGGTGCTTTTTCAAGTTGTCTGGTTTGGGTTGGCAGGTATTTTACTTGGCTTAACTTTGGCCTGGTGGCGCCCTGTGGTGATGTATCCATTTTTGCTTATTTGGAATAACGTGCTGAATCGTTTGGACGAGGGTCGAGCACAGGATAGCGGGAAACGGCCGTTGTTTCGCTATCATTCAGCATTTTGGGATGAATACCAGCGTTTGCCCTTGCTAAATCTTGATAGCTACCTCACCTTTGTGCTAAAAAATTGGCCGATAGAAGGAGAAAAAGCGCTTGCCTACCTCAGCAGTTCACACCAACGATGGGCGGCCCAGTCAGCCCGAATTGAGTTAGACGCCCAACAGCTTGAAGGAAGCAAGACGCTGACACTGCTAGGGCAGGTATACGCCAAACTGTCTGCCGGGGAATTAGAGGGGCTAGCTAGCCCGCTACTGCGTAGTTTTAGCCGAATTAGCCAGGATGCTGAAGCCGCTCAACAGCAAGAGAGTGCCTACAATCAGCGGTTAGCCCTAAACGCGGTTGAAGATCGGTTGGATGGATTACTTCGTGAGTTGACTCGCAGCAGCGAACCATACGCTCTGCGCTTTCATCCAATCGCTGAACAGTGGCGTCAACTTGTCGCCAGCGAAAGCCTTTCGCTGGCCGAAGAGGCCGAACTCAAGCAGGAAATCGATAGTCCCTACATTATTGGGGTGCCGCTTACCGAGCAACAAGAAATTTTTGTGGGTCGAACTGACATTAGCGCCCGAATTGAGCAGTTGATTTTGGATAAACGTCAGCCCCCCCTTTTGCTTTACGGTCAGCGACGGGTTGGCAAAACCTCACTATTGAACAATTTGGGTCGTCTTTTACCCTCAACAATCGTGCCGATGTTTGTCGATTTACAGGGGCCTGCCACTCGATCAAAAGATGAAGCTGGATTTTTGTACAATTTAGCGCGCAGCATGACTCGCTCCGCTGAACGGCAGCGTCGCTTATCACTTCCGCCATTAACCAAAGATGATTTGCTGGACGATCCTTTTACCTGCTTTGAAGATTGGTTGGATGAGGTCGACGAAACCCTTGAGTCAAACGTGGCATTATTGATGCTTGACGAGTTTGAAGTGCTTGAGCAAATGTTTGAAAAGGGACGTTTTGATGAGACTGTGATTCTAGGAATGATCCGGCACCTTATTCAGCATCGGCTCAAGTTTAAGGTGCTTTTGTCGGGGTCTCACACATTAAAAGAGTTTCAACGCTGGTCGAGTTACTTGATCAATGTTCAGGTTATTCATGTGGGTTATCTAAGCGAGAGGGAGGCGTTTCAATTGATTGAGTCGCCTGTGGTTGGCTATCAGTTGAAATATAGCCCTGATGCCATTCAAAGGCTATTTGATTTGACGGCGGGACACCCTTTTTTGATTCAACTTTTGTGTGCAGAGGTGGTTGCTATGAAAAACGAGCAGGTGCCGACCCAGCGCCGCTTAGCAACGCTAGAGGATGTCAATACGGCCGTTCCTCACGCTATTGAACACGGTAGCTTCTTCTTTGCTGATATTGAGAAAAACCAAGTTGATTTAGTGGGGCTTGAAATCTTGCGTTTTATTGCTAAACAAGGGGAATTTGGGGCAGCAAAAAGAGCACAGCTTGTCGAATATTTTCCGAGTTTGCTTGAATTAGAAAACGGTCTGGCAGATTTGCAAAGCCGTGAACTCATTACTCAAGCTGATGATGGCTATCGGTTTGAGGTTGAGTTGATTCGACGTTGGTTTGAGTAAACGAATGATTTATGATGCCGTTGGAAGAACGATTGTAAACGTTGTGCCCTCATCAATAACGCTTTGAACCGTAATTTCGCCATTTAAGCCTCGGATAAAGTCGCGGGTCCAAAATAGGCCAAAACCCATCCCTTGCGTCCCTTTTGTTGACCAGCCTAGCTCGAAAATGTTTTGCAGATTTTCTGGTTGAATTCCCTGACCGCTATCCTCGATTAAAATGACAAGCTCACTAGATTCCCGACTGGCTGAACTTATCCACAAATTCTTTGTTTCAGAATGAGCCATTGCTTCCTTTCCGTTTTTGATAAGAACGCGGAATGCCTCAGTGAGCATATCGTTTGAAGTTTGCAACAATGGAAGATCAAATTGGAGGTTGATGTGAACGCGATATTCATCATCAGTCACAATGGTTTCTTCTTGCAGTTCTTGCAATATTTCGGGAAAAACTTCACGAATGGCGATGTTTAAGCAGTCGTTGACATTAACTGGGCGATCTTCAAGTTGGTGCCACGGCTCATGGAGATTATCAAGAAGCCGCGATGCCTTTTCCAAGCGCCCTAAGATGGCATGACTGTTGTTGAGCAGGTGCTCTTGATGTTGCTCGGGGAACTCTTTGAAGGTGGTTAACATCTGTAGATAAGTGTGAACGGAGCTGAGATGGTTACCGAGGGCGTGGACAGCCGCCGTTGAGCTAAATGCCATGCGGCCAAACATTTGGGCAATTTGCCTCTGTTTCTCAGTTTCGTTGTACAGTCGCGCATTTCGAATGCCGACTGCGGCCTGCTGCCCGAAGGCGGTCAAAACACTAATTTCCCATTCTGAAAAGCTTTTTTTACTGCTAGCCACAAAAAGGTTGCCAACAACCTCGTTTTCTAAGAAGAAGGGGACAGCGATCACCTGTTTGATTTGCAGAATTCTTTGGGCGATGCTGGCGAGGCTTTTGTCAGCGATTGGGCGCAGAAGATCGTGGAGTGAGCCAGACATGATGTATTTTTCAGGACGGCCGTTTAACCCCTTCACCGCTTTAACACTGAGATTGTCTTTGTACTTTTCGTCATCTAAAAAGACAACGGCCCGGGGTCCGACCAATGAAATGCCAGCCTTTGATTCCAATTTTGAAAGCAAATTAGCCAAATTGCTTTTTAAAGCATAGGCTCTAACTGGGAGTGAATTTCCCATTTCAAGGGTGGCAACCATGGCGCCAACATAATTTAAGTCGTTAACAACTGTATCGACAATGGTTTGTAGCACCTTTGTCTCGTTGAGCATCTTTTCTTGCATCGAAAAGATAATGCGCTCGAGCACTTCCATTGAGCTGAGGCGCTTCTGACTTTGAATCGCAACGGCCGTTTGTTGGCCAAATGCAGATAATATTTCAATATCTTGTTGACTAAATTCGGATTGTTTGGTGGCGATTAAACTGCCCACCATTTCGTTTCGTAAAATAAAGGGGACAGCGACAACTTGCTTGATGCCAAACTCACGTTGAAGCTTATCTGAAAATCGTCGGCTTGCTAACGGCCGTAAAAGGTCAAATAGTCGGTCAGAGACAGCGTGTTTAGGTTCATCACCCGTTTCGTTTAGGAAAAGACCATTTAAATTTTTCTTGTCTTTGTCTAAGTAAACAACGGCATCTTCATTAAAAAGGGTGAGGCCTTCCTTATTCAGATATTGCTCGACAACATTATCAGGCACATCAAATGAAGCGGCTCGTACATGAAGCGCATTTCCCTGTTCAAGCGTCGTCGCAATGGCACCGATGCATCCGAGTCGTGAAACGACATCATTTACAATTTGCTGAAGTAATTGTTGGAGCTCCTTTGGCAATGCAATAGAAGTGGAGACGGATGTAGAACTTAACAGATTGATGCTCACAAATATTTACCCTTAGTAAAACACACAATGAATTTCCCCCCTACAACTCAGGAAAGGTCGATTAGACCAATTGTAGGGTGAACGTTCAAGAATGGTACAAAAATCCCGTGAATATTTGGCTTAAGTGTTCCGAAGTTTCAAATTTGAAAACCTTTTTAGATGAAAACTTCGGAACCTCGAGGAAACGAAGTTTATGACTGTTGTTTTATTCAAAGCAGGAACTTCGTTTCATTAAAGTAATCGGAAGTTCCAAAATTGAAAACTTTGTTAGATGAAAGTTTCGGAACCTCGAGGAAACAAAGGTTGTGTTCGTCATATTATTCTGAGCAGAAACTTCGTTTCACTTAAGCAAGCGAACCAAATATATCAGACTCTAAAATTGTTGGAACTATTAGATGAGGTCTCTAACAGAGCCACATTTTGTGACTTACAGGGTATAAAACCACAAAATGTGACGGCCGTTAATGATAATTGAGTGATAATTGGTCGCTAAGTAAGATAACAGAACGGTTTGCTGCTTGTCTGTTTGAAGTAACCTGTTGCTATAAGCTTAGAAGGTTACTGTTTGTCGACGCGCTGGACCAACTGAAGCGTATGGAATGGGTAAGCCAATTCGTTCGGAAATATAAGCAATATACGCACAGGCATTTTCTGGTAAATCTGCTGGGTTTCGAGCTTCCATAATATCTTCTGCCCAACCCGGTAAGGTGTCGTAAATAGGTTTGCATTTCTCTAAATCGCTTAGCGTGGTGGGATAGTTTTCCACACGTTGACCATCCATATCATAGGCGACACACACTTTTATTTCATCTAAACCGCTAAGGATATCTAGTTTGCTAATGACTATTTCAGTGAAACCGTTGATGCGAATGGCATGTTTTAGCATAACTAAATCTAGCCAGCCGACACGGCGCGGGCGTCCAGTCGTTGTGCCAAACTCATCCCAAGGTTTGCTACCAGTACCGCGCAATCTCACTTCCATTTCTCCTTGAAGCTCACAGGGAAACGGTCCACTGCCAACACGCGATGTGAATGCTTTTGTTACGCCAATAACGCGGTCAACAAATTTTGGCCCGACGCCTAGCCCTATTAGAACGCCACCTGTTGTTGGCCATGAGCTGGTTACATATGGGTAGGTACCATGGTCTAAATCAAGAAAAGCGCCTTGGGCACCTTCCGCCAGCACGTTTTTACCCGCTCTCAGCGCATCATCAAGCAAAACGACACCATCAACGAGGTATGGGGCGAGTCGCTTGGCATATTCAACGTATTGGATAGCAACGGCCGTTTCATCTAACGGCTCAGCTTGATAAATATTTTTTAGAATTTCATTTTTGCTGACCACATGATTTTTTATTAGATCAGCTAAATTTTCCGGGTCTGCAAACGATTCAGCTCGTATACCTACACGCTGTGTTTTGTCCGTATAGGCTGGGCCAATTCCCCGCTTTGTTGTGCCGATTGCTTTTTCACCCAAGGCAGCTTCAGACACTTTATCCAAAGCAATATGAGCAGGTGAAATGATGTGGGTGCTTTTGCTGATTTTCAAACGAGAAGGTGAGATGTCAATCCCTCTTTTCGACAGCTCCTCAATTTCACGAATAAAAATAGCTGGATTTAATACCACTCCGTTTCCAATCAGGCATGTTGTGTTTGGGTTGATGATGCCTGAGGGGATGAGATGCAATTTATAAATTTCATCCCCCACCGTGACCGTATGACCTGCATTGTCGCCGCCGCTGTAGCGCGCTACGATATCAGCTTTATCGGCCATCATATCCGTGATGGTTCCTTTGCCTTCGTCTCCCCACTGGGTTCCAATAATAATATTTAAGGGCATTTTTGCCTTCCTCCATTGATTACGCCTTTTTGCAGGCGTGCAGAATAGCCCGCTGTGCAGGCTTTATTGACGAATTTGATTGAATTATTTTCTAAAGCTAAATAGGAAAATCCCTGTTTTTCTTGTTAACCGACAGCCGGGATGTTCCCCGTCCCTCTTGTTTTTTTTAACGCTCATTGAGCATCCATAAATAGTTGATGGAAATGATGGGTGATCTTTTAGTGACCTAAGCCTTTTGAAAAAAGAACTTATTTTTAAACGGTCACTTAGACACGCGGTTGTCTTTAAATGAATTCCCAATTGTGATGAAGTCATTCGCACATGAGGGAAGGAGTTTATAGGTGTGGATAACCGTAATTTGATTTTAAGATTACGTCGGAAAAAAGGTTCGTTATGGGGGTGTGCCTTAATAGTGTACATTGACCATCGTGCCATAGCTGGCCCAATTAAATAACCATCCAGCGTCTGAAGGTTCGACATTGACACAACCATGACTCATTGGATTGCCAAAGTTGTTGTGCCAATACGCACCGTGGATAGCGTAATCTTCAAAAAAGTACATCACATAGGGGACGTTTTCGATATAGTAATCATATCCTAAACGACGTCCATCCATTGTTTGGCTTTCAAATTTGAGCCAAATTCTAAACTGCCCTGTAACGGTAAGGTGTTCAGCCGTACCGCTCGAAATAGGTGTTGAGAAGACTAGGAAGTCACCTTCATATGCTTTTAAAACTTGAGTAGAGAGATCGATATCAATCCACCGCTCATTGTTACCAACCCCAAACGGCCGTATTTCTTGCGTGTATGCTGTTGAGCTAACAAAAGTAGGAATAACAGTCGGTGTTGGTGTTGGTGTTGGCGAAGGGGTTGGCGTGACAGTCCAAGTTGCCCTGGGCAGATTTTGTTGAACAGCAAGCTTGTTATTTAACGGCCGTTGGGTAGCCGTTGCCTCCGGTTGGTCAGGAATCACAATTGGCAGGCTGCTTAATTCACTATCAGGCTGTGAAACCAGTTCCAATCGTTCCGGCAATTTATCAGTTGTTTGCTGTCCCTGATACCAAACCCAACCAAAAATGAACAAACTAAATAAGCCAATCAGCGATAGAGTAGCATAAATAAACGGCCGTTTGATACGAATGTTTGGGCTAGAAGACGTCGTTTTTTGTTGAGAACTGTACTTATTAAAGGCTGATTGAATTTGAGGGTGTTGGGGGTGCACCGTGATTGCCTGTGCCAGCACCCTTTCTGCTTCAGCGGCAGATTGGGATAGTTTTGCCAGCGTGAGCCAAAGTTTTGCATGCTGCGGCTCAATTTGTACAGCTTGGTGCAACTTTCGGCGGGCTAAAGAATGGTCGCCAGCCTGATAAGCTTGCTTGGCTTCTTGTACCAGTGAGGAGATGCTCATGAGGAGATACCTTCACCGATATAGCACATAATGCCATTGCTGATACCCATTGCGGGCACGTTCGAGTTTGTTGTGAGCAAGATCCGATCTTGATCCATAAACCCAACTTCAATAATAATCGCCGGTACGCCAGTAGGTAGTTTACGAAAAACGTGATAATCAGTCATGTGCTCCGTAACTGTATTGTAGTGAAATTCAAGCTGGGTTGCGGCTTGGTAGGATTGCTCCATGCAGCTAAAAAGTTGGCCTGATTCAGTGAATGATGAACCGGCGATTTTGTAACCAGTCAGCTCAGTGCTTAGTTGGATACATGAATCAGCGTGTATAGAAATTACGGCCGTTCCGGCATAGTTAGGTAGTCTGTCATCAAACTCTTCCAAAATATCAACAGGCACACCTTGGGCTTCAAGCTGATTGGCAACTTGATTAGCGATATCATTATTGATTTCAGCTTCTGTTAGCCCATCATTACAAACGGCCCCGCTATCGCTGCCTAAGTGGCCCGAAATAATACCAATTCGTAGCGGTCCCGGGCTTTGACCTAGCCGCTGAACAACGGGGCGATCAGGAATTGATTTATAAATTGGAGCAGAAAATGCAATATTGGAATTAAGGGCGATAGCTTGGGCAGTGCTATCAGTCGGTGGGCTAAAAAACCAGTAGGTAAAAAGCATCCCTGCCAATGATAAGATTAAAAATGTAACAATAGGCAGGTTCCGTCCCAAAAAACGGAGAATGACAAAAATTGAGGGTTCCCACGAAGATTCTTGTCGCATTATGCTTGAATTTTACACGATTTTATGAGTGAAGGTAAGTGTATCCTGATTCTCATTTATTTATTCATGCTTTTTAATTTAATTTTTACACTTCCCCCCTAAAATCCTGTTTATTATATAAAATGTTGAGAAAGTAGGGTCCATCCTTCCCCTAAGTGTTCAGAAAAAGGATTCTAAAATAAAAATATTAGATAAATTTCCGAATCTTAAGGAAACAAACAGCTTTTACCAAAAAAATTAAATTCAACCTTTTTGTACGAAATAGACCTGTCGGTGGAGAATAAATCGTATAAATGGGCACGATATGAGAAAATTCACAAATATTAATCCAATTTGCTATAAATTTATCACCTTTTTCAGGTAATATGGCTCTTATAGAGTAGAAGCGGAAATATTTGTGGTAATCGGTCAAAAACGGCCGTATTTGGAGAACGGTATGAATCCGTTGGAAACATTAGTAACAACAGCCCGAGATAAGACAATCAGCAAGTCAAAACGACATGCCGCTTTTGCTGAGCTAGTTAATCAATTTCAAGAGACTGCCTATCACTGGGCGCTCCAGCGCGTGGATGATTCCATGATGGCTCAAGACGCTGTTCAAGAAGGATTCGTTGTTGCTTTTCAAAAATTAACTACCTTGCGAGAGCCAGCGGCATTCCCTAGCTGGTTGCGTCAGGTGATTTGGACTCAATGCTCACGCATGACCCGTAACAAACAGCTTTTGACCCGTCCCATAGATCAAACTGCAGAACTACCCTCCTCTGGAGAAGCACCAGAACAAACGGTTGAAAATGCGGAGTTAAAAGATCGGGTGTTGGCCGCAATTGATGCCTTGCCTGAAAACGAACAGGTTGTGACGCAACTGTTTTACCTCTATGGTTACTCCCAGAAAGAGATTTCACGCTTTTTGTCAATTCCAGTTACCACAGTCAAAAAACGGCTTCAGTATGCTCGAGGAAATTTAAGAGGGTTATTGGCTTCAATGTTCGACACAATGGTATCTACTGAACCTCAACCACAGTTAGAACCAATACCAATTCCAATCCAGCCAAGGCAGTACTCACCAAAAGGTTAAGATTTATTGGACCTTTGGCTCTAATTGCCTTTGCCTCTCGCCATTGTTTGACAAGTTGAATCCAAGACAGATTCGACGTAAAATGAGGGACAACAACCTCGATCAATAAGCAAACTGAATTTTTGCAGACAAATAAAAAATTATTAAGGACTCCAAAAGGAGCAAATGTCTTATGGAAGAACAAGAACCAAATGAATCCCGGCCATCGATTCCGACATGGGTATGGATTTTAGGGGTATTCGCCCTAATTTTGGGATTGCAGTTATTTTTAAACGGCCGTTTTAACGGCCCCGAACAAGTCACCATGCGTGAAGTTGTTGATCTCATTGATGATGGACGTGTAGACCAAATCACAGTTGTTGGGTCACGACTTGAAGTTACTCTCGATGATGAAAATGTTGTGGCGGCTTTTAAAGATTCAAGCGATTCGCTTATTGATACTCTTGAGTACTATGGTATTACAGATGCCTATCTCCAAGAGCGCGGTGTCGATGTCGTTCCACGAGATCAAACAGCATGGAATAATCTTTTCGCCATTGTTTTATCAATTGGTCCCGTTTTGCTTTTGATTTGGATATTCACACGTGGGTTCCGCCAAATGCAAGGTGGAGGTGGTAACAGCATTTTTGGATTCGGCCGTAGTCGCGCCAAAAATCTGAACGATGCTGATCGACCCACTGTTACTTTTGACGATGTTGCTGGTGTTGATGAAGCCAAGCTAGAACTTGCTGAAGTTGTTCAGTTCCTTCGTGAACCAGAAAAATTTGTACAAGTTGGCGCACGCATTCCCAAAGGTGTCCTCATGGTAGGCCCTCCAGGGACTGGTAAAACCCTGCTAGCTCGCGCCGTGGCTGGTGAAGCTGGCGTGCCTTTCTTCCACATTTCTGGTTCAGAGTTTGTAGAAATGTTTGTCGGTGTCGGTGCTAGCCGTGTTCGTGACCTAT
>JBCCFD010000103.1:0-19432 GCA_039029915.1 Chloroflexota bacterium | reverse complement strand
CAAAATATATTGTCCATACCCCAAGGGGTGGCAGATTTCTTGATGCGTGCATGTTGGCCGATGGCTTGCCGGCAAGCTGATGTCGTGATTGCGCCATCGGAGAGCTTGCATCGAATTTTGAACCGAGTGGGGGTTAAACGCCCCATTGTGACGGTTGAAAACGGCATTATGCAACAGTCATTAATGACGCCAGCCCACACTTTATCAAAAATCGAGTTGGGGATTCCAGAAACGGCCGTTTTGCTCATTTATGTGGGGCGACTGTCGAAAGAAAAAAACCTGACGCATTTACTCAAACAGTTTCAGAACGTAGTGAAAAATGCGCCAGATACGCATCTGTTGCTCGTTGGAGATGGCCCAGAACGGGAACGCCTTCAAAAGTTGAGCCAATTTGAGCGATTAAGCAAGCACATTACTTTTATTGGGGCAGTGTCGCCTGCCACGGTGCCAAACTACTTGGCTTTAGCCAACATGTTTGTAACGGCTTCTCAGTCTGAAGTCCATCCGCTAACGTTGCTTGAGGCAATGGCCGCCGGTTTGCCAATTGTCGCGCCTGATGCCTCAGGCAATCGAGATATTGTTGCTCATCAAGAAACTGGTTTACTCGTTGATGATCTGAATACACTGGCTGATGCGATTCTTCATTTGCAGAGGAAACCGCAGTTGCATGTAGAGATGTCCCAGCTTGCAGCCCAACGCTCGCGTCGGTTTACAATTGATGAAACGGTTCAAAAGACATTGGATGTTTACCAAAAACTGTTGACGCAACAGTCGCCGCAAGATTGGCGATCGCAAAACGGCCGTTTATCCGCCCGATTATGGGCTAAAATGGTGCCAAAGAGGTCTATGTCGGTAAAGACCTAAAGGTTTGGAGAATTGGATGAAGGGAAACGGCCGTAAAAAACTCGGGGCCTGGGGAGAATCCGTGGCGGCACATCATTTAGAAGCCCATGGTTACAATATTGTTGAACGCAACTGGCGCTGCCGCTTGGGTGAAATTGACTTGATTGCCAAGCTGGACCAAGTCTATGCGTTTGTTGAGGTTAAAACGCGACGTGGCTCTGCTATGGGCTCCCCGGAAGAGGGCTTGACGGCCGTTAAATCCAAAAAACTTTTGGAATTAGCCAGCTTTTACATTGCTGAACACGATCTTGATGTCGATTGGCAAATTGATCTTGTGGCTGTTGAATTAGATGAAAAAGGAAAGCTGCTGCGCTGTGAGCACATTCCGCAAGCGGTTTTAGGCTGGTAATGGAGACAAAGTCGAAGGGGCCACTGCTTGTTATTTTGGGGCAAACGGCTGTTGGAAAAACCGCGCTCTCTTTGAAATTGGCGAACCAGTTTAAGGGAGAGATTATTTCAGCCGACTCGCGCCTGTTTTATCGCGGCATGGATATTGGCACCGCCAAACCTTCCCCTGATGAACAAGCGGCCGTTCCTCACCATCTGGTCGACATTTGCAATCCAGATGAAACGCTGACGCTTGGCGAATATCAGCGGATGGCATATCGGACAATTGATGCTGTTTTGGCAAACGGCCGTTTACCCATCCTTGTCGGCGGGACCGGCCAATATATCAAAGCGGTCATCGAGGGGTGGGGCATTCCAAGAGTATCACCGCATGAACCACTGCGGCGGGCTTTAGAAGCTTTAGGTGGTGAAACTTTGGCGACGTGGCTGCAGCAGTTAGATCCCGTTGCCGCAGAGAGAATTGATCCCCGAAACGTGCGTCGGGTTGTGCGGGCTTTGGAGGTTGTCCTCGTGACTGGGGTTCCCATTTCCACCCATCAGAAAAAGTCACCGCCCCCTTATAACATTTTGCAATTGGGGCTTGATCGGAATCGAGAAGAACTTTACCAACGCATTGATACCCGTGTTGACCTGATGATGGAAGCTGGCCTGCTAAATGAGATGGATCAGCTTCGCGCAGATGGATATGGCCGTCATCTGCCAGCAATGAGCGGATTAGGCTATCGGCAGCTTTGGGCTTATCTTGATGGGGAAATGAGCCTTGAAGACGCTGTTGAACGGATTAAATTTGAAACCCATCGCTTTTCTCGCCAACAAAACAACTGGTTCCGTCGTGAAGATCCTACTATTCACTGGTTTGATTTGGGTGGAGAGGATGTCGAAACGGCCGTTGTTGACACCGTGCGCTATTGGTTGAGAAATATCTTTTAGAAAGGCCAAGTTGATAATGACCTTGGCCTTCCTAAAAGATGTGCCTTTAAATCATGCTGAATTGGTCAAGAAGATAGGGTCCCCAACCCGAATCGTGCCCACTTTTTCAGCGGAGGCATAAACGCCGACACAGCTATCGCGCTGTTGGGCGACCGTTTTGAGAATGCTAGCGTCTTTTTCCGCCGTTTCTGGATCAATTGTAATCATGACGCACCGCTTGATTCGACGATTTAATCTTACTCGTGCGCTGTCTGGTCGGTTGCCAAAGGTCAAAATGCTGTCGATCCACTCTTCTTCTTCAAACGCATAGTTATTTTCCGTTTTGATAATAATATTTTGCCGAAAACGGCCGTTTCCAATGTCCATCCCCATCATTTGTTCTAAGGCCGTCACCGTTGCCAGGCTCATAATCGAAAGCTGTTGGGCATCAAACGTGCCGCGCTGAATTTGAATCAGGCTAATCTCTTTGCCGTAGGCCTCGGCTATTTCAGCTTTCAGCTCTGGTGAGGTGATGGGGAGAATACGGCCGTTGGGTGTTTGTACCTCTACTGGCGAATTAATCACGCTTGTGGGTTTAACAAAGCGCGGTGTATATTGAACCAACTGAGGCACATTGCGTCCGGTTAGCCAGGGAAAACTCGAGACGATATCCCCCCTTACAAACGCATATCGCCGATCGCCATCAAAACCGTACCAATAAATGTGGGCTTCCTCAATCGATTCTCCGCGCATTGATTTAACTGGAAAGCGATTAAGGCCACTAACGGTGCCAACCTTTTTTGAAATCATCGTTTTAAGCCAGCTCCCAATTTATGAGCGCTGCGGCAACCCAAGTTGGATCGGGTTGCTTGTAAAGTGCCGCAGAATCGCTCGGCACAATATCTAAAATTTCACCACCCATCTCGCCTCGAATGTAGCGGAAAACTTGACCCGCATCACGGGCATCACTTTTAGCGCGGACGCACTGCTGGTTGTAGCCCCAGTAATTGCCCGCCCCTAAAATATCGATTCCTTCTTGGATAGAAGCCCGGCCTCGTTCAAGCCCACCTTCATAGGGGGGATATGAATCTTCAGGAGCGTCCCCATAGCCAATACCATGATGGAAGGGATCGGCCGTAGAGACAATAACGGCATCTTCCGCTAAGCGAGCTAGTTCGTCAATGCCGGGAAGTTTATCAGGGTGTCCACCGGCTAGATATGGGTACCGTTCGTATACTTTGGGTCCCTGAATACCGCGCCGCTTTGTTTCAGCTTCCCAAAAGTGGCGGAAGCTGATTAGGGCATGATCGCCTTGCCACTCAGAACGGCCGTTTTCCATCTCCGTCCCTTGAATGCCCCAGAAGGGCCAGTTGGCAGGGTCATCTCCATTGGCCACCGCAATACGGGCATCTTCCATCTGGTCTGTAAAGGCGTGAAGCACGCTCACCACAATCACCTTATCGGCGCCACTATCAAGGCAGGCGTGAACGGCAGACGCGATTTGATGGCCGCATTCGGCAACCCCCGCATGTGGAAACACAATCACGCCCCCTTTGGTGAGGTTATCGGACAGATCCCACTGTTTTGCTTTATCAAGCAGTGCCAACGTGCCGGATTCACCTAAAGCGGCGTGTTCTCGGGCATAAAGTTCGTGAATTTCTTTTTGGAGTTTGGGTCGATCGAGTTTCATGATAGTAGCTTATCAAGAAACGGCCGTTTAGACGACTAAGATCTTAAATAAATTCGGAGGTGTTACGGGGTTTCAAATCCTAAATCGCGATCTGGCACTGAAAGGTTCAAATCATCCATTGGATCAGGCTCCACCGGCAGGGGAAGGCTCATACAAAACTGGGCGCCGCCTAGGTGGCTTTCATTTACGACTAGATAACCGCCGTGCGTCTCGATAACCATTTTGCAAAACGTTAGGCCTAAGCCCGCACCGCGTCGTTCAACCCGTTCAATCTGAGCAAATTTTTCAAAAATTCGCGATCGTTCATCTTCTGGAACGCCTGGACCATTATCATCGACGCAAATTGTAAAAAAGCCTTCTTCAGCCTTTGTTGAAACCGATATTTCTCCGTTTTCCGGTGTGAATTTCAGGGCATTGCTCAATAGATTGTGGAAAACACGCTCCAATAACCGCTTATCTGCTAACACATTGAGGCTGGCATTGGCAGAAACAAAACGCAGCGCTTGCTTATTGGTACTTGCAATCACCTGAAAATTAGAAGTCACTTCTTGAAGCAATTTAATAATGTTCACATTGGATTTCTGAAGCGTTAGAACACCAGCTTCAATGCGTTCGACATCTAGTAAATCATCAATCATAAACAAAATTTGTTTACCTGACCGCTCAAGATTGTTGATGAGGCGACCTTGTGTTTCAGTCAGATCGCCTAAGTTCCCTTTGCCCAGCAGGTTCATACCGCTTGTTATGACAGTTAATGGGCTTTTTAAATCATGAACAATCAGTTGGGTTAACTCGCTGCGTAAATATTGCTCTCGCTTCAGAGCTACATTTCGTTCGCGGATGAGCTTGTTAAGGTAGTAAACAATCACGTAAAGGATAAAAAAGCTGACAACGCTTTGCGCTAAAACCAGCGCCACGATTGAGGTTCGATTTAAATTGTTAGGCAAAAATTGGGAGCCTAACTCACCGAAGATTAGAGAGAGCGCCCCAATAAGCAGTGAACCAACAACAGCAAAGTAGCGGTTGATTTGTAAATTGCTGGAGGATTCAAATTCGCTCAAAATAGCGTAGGTGGCCAGCATCAAAGCGGATAGAACCACTGGGTGGTAAAGTAGCCAGCTAAACCCGCCCGGTGTGCCGAAAGTGACAAAGATTTGAGCTTCAGCTAGCAGAATGAAAATTGTTGACAGTTTGCGATCAATGCGGGTGTCGTTTTCCCAAGAATAAAACCAGGTGCGATAAACCGCAAAGGCGAAAAGGCTGACCGTCACGATTGATAAGAGCATGGGGAGCTGGGGCGTAAATTGATTGAGAAAAATCAGTGGCTCACGCCACGCAAACGCCACAATGCCAAACGAAATCAAGAAAATAAAACTAATCAATCCAACGATGCGTGTATTGAGGTAGCGCGTTAAGTGTGGTCTTTTTTCCCAGCGCACATTGGCTAACGTGAACGCAATGGCACCTAGTGGAAAAGCGAATCGTAAAGACCATATAAAGGCTTCTAAGCGGTTGCTGGGTAGAAGGACACCTGGAGTAGCAATACTGCTGAACAAAAAGAGCGCTGATAAGTTGACAAACGCAAACATGATAAACATGGCTCGCGGAGTCTTTCGGTTGTATGTGTTGCTTGAAAATAAGGCAACAATCAATGCCATTAAGCTGGCAAAGGAGCCGGCGTAGAATTGAAAAATTCGTGTATACCAAGAAAGGCTCCATACGATCCCGTTTTGGTCAACGCTAAATTTAAGTATGACAAAAGCAATCAGGGGTATAATTAGTAATATTTGGCGCCCCATCGGTCTTGTCGAAGTGCTAAGGCCAGTGTGCATAGTAATCTAAATTTAGCTTCATATGCTGACAAAAAGAATTACGATGAGATAGTCCGAATGGGGGAGGTCAAAAGTAGGGGTAATTGAATGAATTCTGAACTGTTGTTAGAGTTTCCTTTTGAGTTTGAATCAGAGCGCCTGTTGATTCGGGGGCCGCTGCCGGGAGATGGTAAGGTAGTGAGACCGGCTGTTTTGGAATCAGTCGATGAATTACGGCCGTGGATGCCTTGGGCAATGAATATTCCTGATGAAGATGGATATGAAGCATTGGTTCGGCAATGGCACCTTGACTTTATGGCGCGCAAGAATCTGATTTTGTTCTTATTTCATAAAGAGACGGGGCAATTTATTGGGGGTTCCGGTCTTCATGACATCAATTGGACGGTACCTCGATTTGAAATTGGCTATTGGGTGCGTTCAACAATGGCAAGGCAAGGATATATTATGGAATCGACTCAAGCGATTACGAACTTTGCATTTGATGTGTTAAAAGCTGAACGGATGCAGATTCGGGTCGATTCTGAAAACTATAAAAGTGCGGCTATTCCACCCAAGCTGGGCTATACGCTTGAGGGCACGCATTTAGCCATTAAGCGACACCATATCACAAATGAGCTAAGGGATATGCTGGTCTTTGCGAAGTTGCGTTCGTAAATAGTCATCTTTTAGAATCTAAGCTTGTGTAAAAACGGCCGTTTCTTGCCCACTATTCTCCCACTGCTATAATCCACTCGTTTACTTTACAAATCAATTTAAGTGGTTAGCGGTTCGTAATAAGTGATTAGTAAACACCAGAGAGCTACAGTTGAAAAAGACATTGACTAATTACCAATTACCAATAGCTAATCGCCAATAACTAGTATTGCGCTTCATAAGCCCACATAAGGTTTAATGATTCGTAATACTCAACGGTTTTCCTTATTGTTGACATAATAATAAGCAAGGTGCTTTCGGAAAACTGTACTAGGAAACTATGGACAACAACGATTACATTTGGCTTGTCGTCATACTGGCCATTGTGGGTGGAGCGGTTTGGTTGGTCCAAAACCCCAACTACCAAATTCGGCAAGGTCTGGATTTGCAGGGTGGTTTGCAGGTTTTGATGGCCGCCGATTTGCCTGACGACGTAGAAGTAGCGCAAGCTGATATGAATACCGCCCGACAAATTGTTGATCAGCGTGTGAATGCCTTTGGCGTCACGGAACCCATTGTTCAGTTGGAAGGAGATCGCCGCATTTTGATCGAGCTTCCGGGAACAGATGATCCGCAAAGCGCCATTGATTTAATCCGAGAGACGGCGCTTCTTGAATTTGTTCACAGCGGTTCAACGCCGCTACCTGAGGGGATGTGCATTCGCACAGACCAAAATGTTGGCCCATCGCGCTGTGAACTAGGGCCCGGCCAAGATATCACCAGCGAAATTGAAAATCCTGCTCCAACCTTTGAAACGGTGATGACAGGCGCTGGGGTACGCACGGCTCAAGTGCAAGGTGACCCGTTAGGAAATGTGTTTGTAGCCTTTACCCTGCAAGCGGATGAAGCCGAGCTGTTTGCAGAATATACCCGTCAAAATATCAATAACTTTTTAACGATTGTGCTTGATAAGCGAGTGATTTCCAGCCCGCAAATTAGTTCTGTGATTGATGGTGGGCAAGGGACGATAACGGGTGGCTTTAGCCCTGAAGAAGCTGAGCAGCTCGCCACCCAGCTGCGATTTGGTAGTTTACCAATTCCCCTTCGTGTAGACAGTACGCGACAGGTTGGGGCAACCTTGGGTGAACTTTCAATTGAAGCGAGCATTCGCGCCGGTACGATTGGCGTTGTGGTTGTGCTGCTGTTTATGCTTATTTATTATCGCCTGCCCGGCTTTTTAGCAGATATCGCGCTCATTATTTATGCCCTGCTCAATTTTGCTATTTTCCAATGGTGGGGCATTACGTTGACGCTGCCGGCGATTACGGGGTTTTTGTTATCAACTGGGATGGCGGTAGATGCGAATATTCTTGTTTTTGAGCGGCTCAAAGAAGAACTGCGGCGAGGCACTCAGCTTGAGGATGCCATTCAGTTAGGGTTTGATCGCGCTTGGTCTTCAATTCGAGATTCGAATATTGCGACGTTTATTGTGTGCTTTATTTTGTGGAGCTTTGGGCGTAATTTTGGCGCCAGTACGGTGCAGGGGTTTGCGATTACGCTGGCGATTGGGGTGGCGTTGAGCATGTTTACGGCCGTTATCGTGACGCGCACCTTTGTAAGAGTATTTATCGGTCGAGCAATCGAAACATTTCGCGATCGGCAGTGGCTATTGGGGATGTAAGCACAGATGTTTGAATTAGTACAAAGACGACGACGATACTTTATCTTTTCAGGACTTCTCATTAGCGTTGGCATTGCCGTGATGCTTTTCTCTTTCACCCAAACAGGGGCTATTTTCCCACTGGGCGTTGATTTCCGAGGCGGCACCCGCTTAGAAGTGCAGTTTACTGAAGAGGTTAGTGAAGATGATATTCGAGGGGTGTTTAGTGACTTTGGCATCAGCAACCCTACCGTAACCGCCCTGCAGGGTGAAAATCTACAAAATGCGTGGCAGATTCGTTCTGAAACGATTGATACCGATGACGTGCAACCGTTAGAAGCCGCCCTTGATGCGATTGCGCCATTAGTGCCAAACTCAACTGATTTACAAACGGTGAGCGCGGCGGTTGCATCTGAAGTGACCCGTGCCGCTTTTATTGCTATTCTGGTAGCAGCCTTCATTATCCTGTTTTATATCATGTTTTCTTTCCGACAGGTGGCTAATCCCGTACGCTATGGCATTTGTGCCGTGGCGGCTATGATCCACGATCTGTTTATTATTTTTGGGTTTGCTGCCCTGACGGGGATGTTTTTGGGCTGGGAAGTGGATGCGTTGTTTTTAACGGCCGTTCTCACTGTAGCTGGATTCTCGCTTCAAGATACGATTGTGGTTTTTGATCGTATCCGTGAGAATACCCTGCGCCGCCCGACTGAGAAATTTGAACTTACTGTAAATCGATCTATTTTAGAAACGATTCACCGTTCGTTAGCGACCCAGCTCAATGCGATGTTTGTGATGGTCGCCATCTTGTTGTTTGGTGGGGCATCAGTGAAGCCGTTTATTGCGGTGCTGTTTGTTGGGCTGCTGAGTGGGACATATAGTTCAATATTTACGGCCGTGCCTTTGCTTGTGGCGTGGGAGAAAAACGAAATCCCATTTCTAAAAGCTTAGGTGTTCCGAAGTTTCTAATTTGAAAACCCTGCTAGCTAAAAGCTTCGGAACCTCGAGGAAACGAAGATTATAGCCGCCGTTTTATTCAAAACAGGAACTTCGTTTCACTTAATCCTTCTAAAAATTTGAGAGACTTTAAGGGGAAGAAGCTTCCACTTCAAAACCCCTTAGGGTCTTTAGGAAGCCTTGTTGAAAATCAGAAACTGCCTTTACGCAATTTTGTTGTTTTCCTTATTGGTAGCTTGTAATTCCGGTCCATCCCAGCCAAGCCAACCCGATGAAACGGCCGAAAATGTCTCGATTGTGCTGCCATCACCACAGGCGGTACCGCCTACTTTCACCCCCTCTGCGCCGGAACCATTGCCTACAGCCACCATTATTCCAACCCGTCCGCCTCAGCCAACCGAGATTCCCGCTACACCGATCCCATTTGATGATGTCGTCATCACAGCTCGCGTACGTATTCCGGCCGTCGGGTACGATCGCCGCCTGGAAGGGAATATTGGGAGCGAGCTCATATTTGTGGATGAAACTGCCGGCAAAGGCCAGTTTCGAGCTCAGCAAGCCGTCATCCTGATTGAATTACAGCAAGCTTTAAAAGATTTGGTGTTGGCGCCGGTCCCAGATGATTGTTCACAGTGCATTGATCTAGAAGTTATTTTTCCGCTCGATCAGATAGAGATTCGTGGTTGGTTGCAAGACCCGACCCTGTTTGCAAGCTTAGAAAATCTGTTTGCGATTACGCTAGGTGCTCATTTTTCTCCGGATGCTGTGGGGGGCTTGAGGCGCGCTGCCTCACCTTATGCACCATCTCAAACGATAGAAGTGCAGGCCGATGGCACGGTGTTTATTTGGCAGGGTAATCAAGAATCGATTGTGTCCACGTTTCTGGCTTCGGAGGCGTTGAACACGGCCGTTTCTCAATCTGTTAACAATACTTATCAGACCCAATATGCGGTAGCGTGTGAAGGGGTGCCGCTCGAAACCTTAATGCTGAAAAGCGATACCGGGGGTGTCCAAACCATTGGCATTAGCTGCCCCGCATTTACACTTCCCCTGCCGCTGCTTGATTTGTACGTGCAATTTGATACTTTGATGGGCGAGGCTGTTCTTGATGCGCTCCCTGCTCCAGAAACAGGCGTTCCATTAACGGCCGTTGTTCAGTTTCAGCGTGAAGATGGTGCTTTGCTCCTGATTGAAAACGATGGAGCGCTAACGCTTGATGATGGAACGAGTCAGCTGATTACTGATACGCTTGGTATTGACCAAATTCTCAGCTTGACCGCGCCGCTGATTGAAAACGAAACGGTGTCGTTAGGCTTATCCTCGTTTGTAACCGAAGCGGAAGAAGCGGCTGAAGATGATGATCAGGAAACGGCCGTGTTGTTTATTCGCGGGCCTGAGGGCCTTTATGATGCCGTGTGGTCTGAAACCCAGTCAAATGAGGCGCTTGCGCCGCTTAATGATCTTATTGAGGGTTATCTATCCCCTGAGTCTGATGAAGGCGGTGCAGAAGAAACGACACCAACTTCAGAACCTGAGACATCCCCAACCCCTGAAATAGAAACACCAACTCCCTCCCCAACGCCATAAAAAGAATCTTGGGGTAACAAAAAAGCCGAGCTTTTAAACTCGGCTTTTTTGTTGCCTCAAAAATGGGCTACTGCATAGGCGGAAATCGATTCTTTTCTAGCAGCGCCTGCAGCTCATCTAGAATGATGGCCTGCTCCTTGTTTGTGGCCACAGCCCATTCAGTTGCCAATCTTTCTTTAAGGCGACGTAGGGCGCGTTGCTCCGTCATCGACAGAGATTTGTGTTGCTGCCGTCCCCACAAGTCCCGAATTAATTGGGCGATAGCTGGCACAGAATTTTCAGACTGAACCTGTTGAATACGCTCTTTGCGAGACATAAAATTAGGATCCATATTGTGGGCGGGTTCAGATAGGATAGAGATGGCTTCATCAATTTCGTTGCGTGAAGCGATGGGCCTAAACCATGAGGTTTCAATTTTTTCAACGGGCAGCCAGATGACAGAATCTGGCGTTTTAACTTTGAAGTATTCAGCAGTTCTGCCACTAATACTTCGCTGTTCACGTTCCTTTATTTGTCCAATACCATACTGACGATGTACGACCCAATCACCTTCTGACAACATTGATAGACTCAAAGACATGGACGACTCCTTTTTTCTTCGTTGACATCAATTTGTATTTTGCAATTGACAGAACCATATTTAGAAAGTGTTTGTTCTCAAACCTGTCAATTATCAGGTAAATCACAAATTTTATTGCTATTTGTTAATAAACATTTTTGCGATTTACCAAAAACGCGGCTCCTCTTGCAGAGACAGCAGTAATCGATGATCCAAGCAGTGGCTTCCTAGAAAGGGTTGAGAATTGTTGATTGGGTTGTGTATCGGACAGACAGGGAGAACTGAAGGATATTAATCGATAACTGTGTTTGAATTGAAATATTACGCAAGTTAACACCCAATAATAGTAAAAGATTTTAGCCTACCTTGTCAAGGTTATGTAAATGGTATTTTGCAAATAAAAAGCGATCATTTCTCTCTGGAAAATAGCGACTATAGTTTGGAAAGTTTCCCTTTGCAAAGTTCAGAGATTATGATATTATTTCCGTCGCTCTCACGCCTAATTGTAACTATTTTAGGCATTTTCGGAGGATAATTACATTGGCTAATATAAAATCTGCAAAGAAGCGCATCCGTCAAATTGAAAAACGGACCGCTCTAAACAATATATATCGTTCATCAGCCCGTACTTACATCAAAAAAACCCGTACTTTGATTGAAGCTGGGAAACTTGATGAGGCTGAAGAACAAGCGAAAAAAGCATATAGCACCCTTGATAAAGCGGCTCGGAAGAACATTGTGCATCCACGCAATGCTGCCCGTCGCAAAGGGCGCTTGGCCGCTCAATTAGCAGCAGCTCGCTCCAAATAAACTTTTTTTGTAACCTATTATCATGATAAATAGAAAGCATAGCTCCAAAGGGGCTATGTTTTTTTTGGTTTCACCCTAATCTACTTGTTTTTGTGACCTAAGGGTGCGTTCAAAAATAACTCTGGACATGAACGGCGCAACGCACCCTGGAAGCTCATCCACAATACCATACTTATAAATGGATGAGCCCTAAGGAGTATTCATGTTTGAGCAAGATCGACTTTTGGTGCGCTTGCAGCAGCGTGTGATGGCCGAAATGCATATTTTGGCCTGTTTTATGTCTGGCTCGTACGGAAAACGTCAAGAAGATGCTTACTCAGATATGGACGTGGCCCTCGTTTTTCGAGCTGGCTATCAGCGGGAAGATGCTTGGGCGAAGCGGCGTGAGTTTGTGCGCTCTATCACCCCATATGTGCCCGCAAAGTCGTTTGATGGCAGCCACATACGGCCGTTTTTCCACGTCGCTCTCTACAGCAACGGGACTAAAGTTGATTTCCGCTACGAGCTGCAGGCTGAGATGACGCCAAACCCGTGGGATCGAGATTTACGAATTTTAAAAGACAGCGACGGCTGGGTTGAGCAGTACCAAGCTAGCTGCGCCCAGATGGCACATCTTCTGCCGCGTATTGATCGGGAGCAGCTAGTAGCGATTGACGATCGGTTCTGGGTGATGTTCTGGGATATTTTTCGGCTGGTGCTGCGTGGCGAATCAGATAAACCATTTCCGATTTATTTGGAGCTGATGCACAGCAGCTTGCCGCCACTGCTTGACCAACTGCCCGAAGGGTCTGCTGAACGGAACGGGTTGCTGCTGGCTTCGTTTAACCAAAAAGCCCCCACGACAAAACAGCATCTTAAGCAACTGCTGTCTGCTTACGTAGCGGCGCGTGATTTAATTGTGCAAAAACAACATTTGGACGTGATGTTCGATACGAAGTTTGAAACGGCCGTTAAAGCCCTCGTTGAACGCTATGCTTGATATAGAGCTACGGGTGTTTCCTTGATTTGACGGTAACGGGATGGGGAAAAACCATATTAAACAGATACCCTTCTAAATTGAAAGGATGCGCCATCGGTTGTGTATTCCCAGCTTCATCAGTAGCGCGGGTCATTAGCGTGTGATTGCCCGGTTTAGGGTCCCACTCAAACTCAAACAGTGCCCAAGCATATTTCATAAGAGGCGGAATAAGGCGCGCTTCTTGCCACGTTTGGCCACCGTCATCAGACCATTCGACTTTGGTAATGGGCGCGTGAGGCGAACGGCCGTTTCCCTTTACAATCTGCTTGCCTGCCGTCAATTCCGCCTGCCATCCTAAGGCCAGCGTGCTCTTGATATTTTGGGTTGTGATCAGCTCGCCTAGTACCTCTCCATCTGGCTCCCATTCGGGGCCAATAAACACATAATGCTCCGTGTTGCGCCGTACTTTAATTTCGGCCGTTGAGGCCACGATTTCACCAACCCACTTCACGCTGTTGGTGCCAATCCAGCCCGGCACAATCAGCCGGAACGGATAGCCGTGATCTGGTGGTAGCTTTTCCCCGTTCATGTGATAAGCCAAAATCGTATCTGGGTCGAGTGCCTTTTCAATCGGCATGGGTCGGCTTACGCCCCCTTCAGCAGAATCCGCATCTAACCCCTTGGCATTCACCATGACCACTTCTGGTTTAAGTCCCGCCATTTCTAGAACTGTTCTAATGGAAACACCTGTCCAAACCGCATTGCCAACCGCCCCAGTTCCCCAGCGCAATGAGCCAAACTCTTCATCATCTGGTAGCTCTCCATTCAAAACCGTTTCATAAAAATCGCGCAGATTTCCGGCGCATTCTAGATAAGAGATGACGGTGTGGCTTGGTAACTTGAGAACGGCCTCATAGCTTAATTCAAGAGGTTGGTTAACGGCATCACCGCCAATCTTTAGCGTGTAGCCCGTTAAATCGATAGAAGGTGTATACGTTTCATTGCACACAAAAAACTTATCATTTGGGGTGATAAAGTCGGTGAGTAATTCAGGCTTTGTTTCTAAGCTTTCACCGTGATCGATAAAGGGGGCGGGGTCTTTTTGCCAAGGTTTATTAGGTTTTTGGGACATACTACCTCCTAGATAGGGTAATTTTCGTGAATAATTTTACTCAGCGGATTAAATGTCAACCGCATCAGCAGGGCATGGGGAACTATCACCTGCAAAATCAGGAAATCGATCAATAACCCAAAGTTGTCCAGATTGATTATTTAAAAGAAACGTCCAATTTCTACTGTCGTTACAAACTATGTGAAGATAAAAATCAGGATCAATGAAATTTTCTCGACCATCAAACATCCGCTCGAAAAATCGACTATGCTGTTGAATTCGGGGATCTTCAAATGGCACCTGCACAAAACTATACTCTAATATAAATTTTTCTCTATTTTGTAGGGGGATTTTGGTTTCAATAATCTGAAAAGTTTCACCAGAATGGGTCATCGTTGGAACTAGGGCTCTTGTTGGGATGTTCACGCCAGAATATCTTTCAACATCGCCAATGGTAAAAAAGCGATATAGGAAAATAGAGCTTATTGAACAAAGCAGCAACAAACCTAACCCAATGAGCAGAAGCTTTTTCATTGAATCTTGCGCATAAGGTGGATGCCCCCAAAGTCTGTAGAAAATTCAAACTTTTTGTAAAAAGGAACCATTTCGAGTAAGCAGTAAAGTTCAAAATGCTTGACATTTCTTAGGGCTTCATGATTGAGCCCCAGGCCCATTAGTTTTTTGCCTGATGATTGCCCTCGATGTGCTTTATCCACAATGATATCAAAAACGAACGCTTTTATCGTGTAATCGGTGAGCACTTGCGTAAAGCGTATCAGCTTGTCTGCATTAACGAGGCCGGCACAGGTTTGAGAACCGACTACAACAGCTTGCGTCTCTTGAATAGAACGGCCGTTTGTCCACCACTCCTGCTTAAACAAGCGCCAAAGCTGTTCGATATGTTGGTCTTTGAGTTGGGAGATGATCTGCATGTTGCATATAGGCCTGACGGGTTTTCAAAACCCGTCAGGCCTTAGGTGACTACATTCTCACACGTAATGACTTCGGATCATAAAACGGCCGTAAACTGACCCGTGCTGCAAATCGCTCCGTAGCGACCTCAATTTCATAGGTGCCGCTCTTAATCCAGTCCGTTGTTACTTTTTCAGGATGGCTGACGTAACCCATGCCAATGGATGATCCAATGGTGTGGCCAAACATGCCGGAGGTTAAATACCCCACGATCTCATTGTCGCGCCAGATGGGTTCGTTATGATAAAGCATCGGTTGATCGTCTTCTAAGGCAAACATCACCAGCCGCTTTTTAACACCCTCTTTCTTCTGCTTCATCAGAATATCGCGGCCAACAAGCGCTTCTTTATCTAGCTTCACTGCAAAGCTCAGCCCCGCTTCTACGGGCGTATCCTCATCGGAGATGTCGTGCCCCATGTGGCGGTACCCTTTCTCGATGCGGAGCGAGTTCATAGCGTGCATACCGCAATGCTTGAGGTCAAACTCAGCACCTGCTTCAACCAGCAGATCATAGGCGTGTAGGGCAAAGTCAGTGGGGATGAGTAGCTCCCAGCCCAGCTCGCCAACGTAGGTCATGCGGGTGGCTTGGGCATAAGCGTAACCAAGCTCAATCTTTTGAGTGGAGCCAAAGGGAAACGCCTCATTCGAAAGATCAGCGGTGGTTAGCTTACTGAGCAGGGCCCGAGAATTTGGCCCCATCACGCCCAGCATAGCGTAAGCGGACGTCATGTCGGTGAGGAACGCGTGCTCGCCGTCTCGAATGGCCTGACGCAGGTTGTGGAACGTTCTGGTTTGGTAAGCGTAGGCATCGATGACCATAAAATCATCTTCTGCATATCGCGCCACCGTCACATCCGACTCAATGCCGCCCCGCTCATTTAGGATTTGGGTGTATTTGACATCCCCCACGGGCATATCAATTTGGTTGCCGCAAATGCGATTTAAGACGTGAACAGCATCCTTCCCCTGCATGCGGAAGTTGAGGAAAGAGGTTTGGTCAAAGACGCCGACGTTGTTGCGCACGGCGTGGTGTTCTTCGGCTGAGTAGTCAAACCAGTTTTGGCGACCGTATGAATATTCATACTCTGGTTTAACGCCTTCAGGAGCAAACCAATTCGGCCGGTCCCAGCCAGCAGCGGTGCCGAAGCAGGCGTTTTGCTCCTTCATGCGGTCAAAAAAGGGTGACTTGCGCACGTAGCGGCTCGTTTTAAACTGTTTAAACGGCCAGTGCATGTCGTACAGCAGGCCAAGCCCTTCGGTCGTGCGGTCATGCAGATAGCGACTGTTGTTTTGGAACGGCATATTGCGCCGAATATCCACATCCCATAAATCCATTGGTGGATACCCATTTTTGATCCAATCGGCCAGCACCTTGCCCGCCCCACCGGACGATTGGATGCCGATAGAGTTAAACCCTGCCGCAATATAGAATCCTTTGAGTTCGGGCGCTTCGCCGAGATGGTAAGCGTCATCTGGCGTGAAGGCTTCAGGGCCGTTGAAGAAGGTGTGGATGCCAGCCGTTTCGGTGACGGGCATGCGGTGTACCATCGCGTTGAGCGCTGGTTCTAAGTGATCCCAATCTTCGGCTAGACGGATATATTCAGCATTATCAGGAATGCCCTTCATGCCCCAAGGCTTGGCGTTGGGTTCAAAGAAACCGGCTAAAATGGCGCCCACTTCTTCACGGTAGTAGGTGTAGCCACCCGGGTCGCGCAGGGTGGGGAGGTCTTTTTGAAGCCCTTCGATTGGTTCGGTAATGATATAGAAATGCTCAGCAGCATGAAGCGGCACGTTAACCCCGGCCCATCTGCCAACCTCTCGCGCCCACATGCCGGCACAGTTAACCACGACGTCGCAGGAGATGTCGCCTTGGTCGGTGGAGACCCCAGTCACACGGCCGTTTTTCTGATGCACATTGGTTACTCTGATGCCTTCGAAAATTTGGGCGCCCGCCATCTTAGCCCCTTTCGCAAACGCTTGGGTCGTATCTGCGGGGTTGGTACGGCCATCTCCCGGCAACCAAACCGCGCCCACAATATCAGACGCATTCATCAGCGGCCAATACGCGGCCGCTTCGGCCGGGGTAATGACTTCCACCTCAAGGCCAAATACTTTGGCCATCGAGGCCCCGCGCTTTAACTCCTCAAAACGCTCTTGGTTGCTGGCGACAGAAATCGAACCGTTTTGAATAAAGCCAGTGGCTTGCCCCGTCTCTTCCTCCAAACTCGCCAAGAGATTTGAAGTGTATTGAGCCAGCTTGGTCATGTTTTGGGTGGCGCGAAGCTGACCCACCAAACCGGCAGCGTGCCAGGTGGTGCCTGATGTTAATGTTTTTCGCTCAAGCAGGGTGACGTCAGTGATACCGACTTTGGTGAGGTGGTAGGCGATGGAACAGCCGATGATCCCCCCTCCAATAATGACAACCTGCGAGTGAGTAGGGATTGTCTTGCTCATGGATACTCCTCCTGTGGAAGCTAGAGCTAGAGGGTGGTAATTGAATGGGTTGCTGTTCCCTCTAGCGCTAGCTCAGACCTCTAGCTTTTCGGTAAATATATCAATAAGGTGGACCAACCACAAGAGCCAGATTTGTGTGTGTTGAAGGTGCCAATTTTAATACTAGAAGCTATGCGTTTTCTTGATCGGTTTATGATCGATACGGCCGTAAACTGTCCTCATATTTATCAATCTGTGTGTTTCTAAATTTGCCAAAGAATGTTGTTGTTCGAAATACACCCCTAACAATTTACGCAGGAGTCAAATTAGATGTTCTTGTTCTTACAGAAGCGAGTTTCATTTTTTATTGCATTATTTTTGGTCGGTTTTCTATTTTCAACTGCTCAGCCCGTTTTGGCGGCCGATGCTCTATTTGTTGATGCAACAGCGGGTATTGATGCTTGGGCAGGTGGCCCAAACGACTGCCTGCAAACGATTTGGGTGGGCATTCAAGCACCACCTTGCCGCACGCTGGCCCACGCCATCAGCCAAGCCTCAAATGGAGATACGATTCATGCGGTAGGTACTTTTAACGAGCATACCCTTATCATCAATAAAAACATCACAATCGATGGGGGGCGGGTTGATGCCAACGGAAATGGAAAACATTTTGAAATCGGTTCTGGTAAAAATGTCACCCTCCAAAACATGTTTCTGGTCAATGGCGAAAGTTCTGTTGGCGGGTCGATTTTTAATGCGGGCTTTTTAACCATAGATAACGTTGAATTTTTCGATAACATCGCTGACCAAGGTGGGGCTATTTATAACGACATTGAAGGCTTTATGACCATAACCTTTAGCAATTTTTACGACAGTAAAGCTTTGACTCAAGAAGGTGGGGCCATTTTTAATGAGGGAGATGCCTCTATTCGATCGGCTATATTTGTAGACAGTGAAGCCAAAACGTTTGGGGGTACGCTGTTTAATACGGAGTATGGAGATACCAGTTTTGCTGAGAGTTATATTTACAGGAGCACCGCCGAAAATGGGGGCGCTATCTACAATATGATGGGCGAGGTCAGCTTCCTGAGTGGGGGTATCTATGATTCAGTGGCGCTTGTATCAGGTGGCGGAATCATGAATGTGCAAGGCGATCTCTTCCTAGAACGAAGCACGATTCAAACCAATACGGCCGGTCATGACGGTGGTGGCGTATTTAACACCACTGATGGCGATGATAATGTTATTTTTTACCAAATGGATTTTAATAGCAACACGGCCGAAAATTTTGGTGGCGCGGTCTACAATTTTTCCGCTAATTCAGAGTTCGGTTTTTATGGATCATCATTTGTGGGTAATCACGCTGAACGCTGGGGTGGGGCACTCTACTTGATGGGGAATAGTGATGTTAAGATTGGTTCATTTGGTGATGACACAACCCTTTTTAGTAGCAATACGGCCGTATTCTATGGCGGTGCAATCTACAACGAGCTCAGCCTAACCATTGAAGAAACCACCATTAAAAATGGCTCAGCGTGGGAAGGTGGGGCTGTATACAATAGCAATGACGGCAATCTAGCTATCGATCGGTCAGCGCTGCTTGATAACGTGGGCAATTTTAGAGGTGGTGCCATTTTTAACAATTCAACCGGTGATTTTATCACCGTGAACAGTACCTATTCAGGCAATGATGCGCTAAGTTTTGGCGGTGCCATTTACCATGAAGGGGCGGTGGCACGCGTTGCGAATGTGACCATGTACGGCAATATTTCACTGAACGGAGGCGGTATCTTCACCGAGTCTAACGTTCAAATGCACAATAGCATCATTACGGCGAGCAGTGTATCAGATTGCGGCGTTGCGGGCGCTGGGGCTTTCAGTGGACAGCGTAACTTAGTCGATGATTTTGCAGCAGGTCCTTGTAGCAGTATTAGTCCCAATGCGATTAGCCAAATTGATCCTGTCCGTACAGGTACACCTGCTGTTCACACCATCAATGGGCTAAGCAATGCTTACAACAATGGTCACAGCAATTGCCCAGACCCACTCAACGGATTTGCACCACTGCTT
>JBCCFD010000102.1:0-19503 GCA_039029915.1 Chloroflexota bacterium | reverse complement strand
GCCATTAAGCGATTTGAGCTTTGGGCATCAATGGTTGTCAATGAGCGACATATTAAGCAAGCGCGCAGCCGGCGCAAGATGCTCGATAAGATGGATAAAATTGATAAGGTCGTCGAACAACGGCGCATGTCTCTCAATTTATCCGGTTGGCGCGGGTCAAATAAGGTGATTGAATTTCGGGAAGTGGGGCGTGAGTTCGACAACGGCCGTATTCTGTTTCTAGACCTTAATGCCACAATCTGGCACGGTGAGCGCGTTGGGCTTGTCGGTGAAAATGGGGTCGGTAAATCATTTCTGCTCAAACAGCTACTTGATAAAGACGATGTAACAAGTGGTGAAATCATCATCGGGCCAAGCATCAAGATTGGTTACTACGCGCAAGAGCATGAAAATCTCAACTACAATCAGGATTTAATCACCGAAATTCGGCAAACCGCCCCCATTAGCCGAGGAGATGCAGTTGCCTTCCTAAATCGCTTTCTTTACACTTATGATCAAATGCAACAGCCTATATCAACATTGAGCGGTGGAGAACGAAGCAGACTTCAGCTTGCCAAACTTGTCATGCAAAGGCCAAACTTGCTGCTGCTCGATGAACCAACAAACAATTTAGATATCGCCTCCATTGAAGTTTTGGAGCAAACTCTCGAAGAATTTGTGGGCACGGTTCTAATTGTTTCTCATGATCGTTACTTTTTAGATCAAACCGTTGATCGTGTTTTAGAGCTAGATGAAGGCGTATTTAATGAATATGGAGGGGGCTATACGGATTATTTAGCTGAATCAGGCCGCGTCTAGCAATCGTGTACACTTCGACAGGCTCAGTGTGCACGATTGTTAGACGCTTTCGATCTATTTATTTGCTACGCCATTTCGATGATGTCAATCATAATTTGAGCAATTTCTGGCCCTTTATCTTCTTGCAAAAAGTGGCCTGCTCCTTCAATGATTTGGTGCAGCTCATGTTTGGCTCCAGGGACTAGTTTCTGAAACGGCCGTTCCCCGCCTTTTGTAATCGGGTCTGAATCACTAAACAACGTGACCAATGGTTTTTCCCATTGGGCTAGAACCTGCCACGCTTTCCGGTTATTATCTGACTCTGCATTATCGGGTGTTGTGGGCACCAACGAAGGGAAAATGCGGGCACCAGCCATATAGCTATCATCTGGGTAAGGGGCTTCATAAGCAGCCACTTCATCGTCAGTCAGCAGCGAAACAGTTGAATTTTGCAAGATAGCACCTGTGGGAAAATGGGGGGCGTTTTGTGAAAACTGTTGCCATTTCAAAAATGCTTCTGGCATTTTGTGATCACCCGTTGGCAAGCCAGTATTCCCTACGAAGATGTGGCTGAATTTTTCAGGGACGGCCGTTACCAAACGTAAACCAACCAGGCCACCCCAATCCTGCCCAAAATAAGCCACATCGTTAAGGTCTAGCTGTTCAAACCAACGCATCGTCCATTCGATATGACGGGCGTAAGTATAATCGCCCATCTCAGTTGGTTTTGATGATTTGCCAAACCCGATTAAATCTGGCGCCAGCACGCGATATCCTTTTGCCACAAAGACAGGAATCATTTTGCGATACAAGAATGACCAGCTCGGTTCCCCATGCATTAACAATATCGGCTTGCCAGCTTTTGGCCCTTCATCCACATAGTGCATTTGCAACCCATCACCCACATCGCTGAAATGAGGGGAGAATGGATAATCTGGAATATTTTCAAATCGAGCCTCGGGGGTCCTCACTGCTTTCATGTCTCGTTTCTCCTAAGAAAATGTTGTAATCTTTACACAAGAAAATTTTTATATAATTTATATGCAATTTGACCAAAATTTATAACATGTAACACCTCAATAAAAGGCGTTACTCATCTAAAACTTCAATACCTTGGAGGTAATTATGGCATTTTGGCAAACAAAAGAACAGCTACCCCCAGCTCCAATTGATTTAGAGCTTCCCCGAACAATTGAGACGGCGACCCTCGCCTTGGGTTGATTCTGGGGACCAGACGCCCAGTTTGGGGGTCTACCCGGTGTTGTCCGTACCCGCGTAGGGTACACAGGTGGTTTCAAAAAGAACCCAACTTATCGCAGCTTAGGCAATCACACTGAAACGATAGAGGTAGATTTTGATCCTACTGTCATCAACTATGAGCAGCTTTTAACTTATTTTTGGTCAATGCATCGCCCCACAAGACGGCCGTATTCTGAACAGTATAAATCAGCCATCTTTGTCCAAAATGAACAGCAAAGCGCCATTGCAGAGCTGTCCAAAATTCGGGCCAGCAAGCAGTTAGGCACAATTTATACTGAGGTGCTTCCAGCCCAAACGTTTTACTGGGCTGAAGATTATCATCAAAAGTATATGCTTCGCTCGCATCGCAAAATCGAGTCTGACTTTAAGCGAATGTATCCAAACTTGAAGGATTTTGTGAATTCAACGGCCGTTACCCGCGCCAATGCGTTCGTAGCAGGCTATGGCGACCCTAGCTTTACAAAAGAGGCCATCGGCCAACTCGGCATCTCTGAAAAATCACAAAAGAGCTTGCTGAATCAGTCGCAACGCTACTGGTAAACACAAAAAGCCCTGAAGCTGAATTCAGGGCTTTTTCCTTATAATCTACAGCTACAAAAGGTTGCTTATTACAATTCTCTACAAAGGAATTGCTCCACTGCTTCCCCGCCGTGATAGAAGTAAATACGGCCGTTCCAGCGCAAACTAATTTTGTATCCTTCTTTCGACTCAGGATCAATCGCAGCATCTTCGTCAAAATGAGAAGGGCACCCGTAGTGACCATCAGGCCAAACGACAAGTTCAAACTCTGTATAGGCAATGTCTCCAATCTCAGCCCCCGTTTCATCAACCAAATCATCTACCGCCTCATCAATCCAATTGAGCTGTGATGGGCTGTTTAAAAGCGCACCTTCGATAACATACGGCCGTTCAGGCACATTTTGTGGTTCTGGTTGAGGCGCTGGCGAGCTACACCCCCCTAAAAAAACGCTTATCAAGACAAAAATTGACAAAAATTTCAAGACATCTTTCACAATAAACTTCCTAATGCCAAAACCAAACAGTTGCTTGAATTAGAAATAGCTGTATTTTGGTTTTCGCCGAGTAAATTTCACATCTTCAACCGATTTTTTTCAAGGCATTTTGAGAAATTTACCTATTTTCCAAATATTTGTTTAATCAGCTCCCAACTTTCAACCGGGCGTAAATACTGACCGAGATAAAGATCATCAAGCCAAATTTCTAGATGAAGGTGGGCATCACCATTTGGGCCATCAATCGATACGGGTGACCCGCTATTTCCCACCTCTCCAATCAACTGGCCTCTGGTAACGAAATCCCCAACCTGAAGCTCTGGGGCAATTGCGCTCAAATGAGCATACCGGGTTATGATTCCGTTCTGATGCTCAATCCAAAGTTGACGGCCTCTATAAAAGTTTAGGGCATTATCTGACGTTTTCCCTAAACGCGCAGTTTCTTCTTCCCAAAACAAAAAGTCAGCTGCAGAGGGGGTTTCATAATCCAAGTCAGCCCGCACAATGACTCCCTTATCAACCGCATACAGAGCTGTGCCTGTTCGCCAATAAAAATCAAGCCCCTCATGAACACCCAAACGATAGTGACGAGGTGCCCCCGGCATCTGCAGTGGACGACTGGTGAGATTTGTGTTTTGAATGGGTAATTCAAAACTCAGGCCTGAAAAGGAAGAGAGAGGGGTGCTCAATGCTGAATTCGATAGTGTTGAGTTTATTTGCGCCTGAATCGCAGGCCGATTGTGCCAAATGACACCCTGAGAGCCCGCAAAAACAAGTTGCTCTTGCTCAAAGAGGAATGCAGTTGTGCCAGACGGTGTTTGATAAACAGCCTGCAATTTTCCTGACTTATCTAGCTTGACAACTCTTTCTCCCTGCCAGTCAAGGATGTAAACGGCCGTTTCAGTCACAGCCAATTGCCGAACCCTTTCCAGCTTAATGTCTGGGGCAAAAGAGGTATCCGTTCTGGCATCAGAGTACCGCACCAAGAATCCTTCGTCAGTTGATAGAGACTGCTGCAGCACATAGGTGGCTTCAGCTTCCACAACATCAACGCCAAGCGCCTCACTTATGGGCCAGATTCGAGGTGCTGCGCCATATCGCTGTACAAATTGGTAAGACGATTCAAGCAGCAGTCGATTGTCATTCAGGCCAGACACGGCCGTATAATAATGACCTGCTGACTCTTCCAGCTGACGGCCGTACCAATCCAATTCCCAGCGATTTTCCAGAATATAAAATCGATACACATCCCCAGCTCGATCTAAAGCAAAAATACTATCATCCACTAGCGCCATATCAATCAGCTCAATAACAGGAATATTATCTACAACATCGTCTTCAGTTAATAAAACGACTTGATTATTTGGGGTTCCCCGTTCAATCTGGATCAGTTTTCCTAAATCGAGCATGTAAAGGTGGGAATCTGTTCGTGCAAGCCCAATTGGATGACCAATTTGTCCAGCTGGCCAGCGCCAAAAGCCACTATTTTCTGGCAAGACAGTTACAAATTCTGCACTGTGAGTTTGAGCAATTTGTTGAAATTGGGTGTTTATTTCTGTAGGTTGGAATCTAGGCGGTGGTGAGGTGGCTGTGGCAGGAACGGCCGTTGATTCTACCACAGCTTGTGAGGTAACAGATGGCCGAATTGTTGAGGTGGCCACAGCCGTTGATTGAACAAATTCTGAAGTGACGGTTGGTTCGTTAGTGGGAAATGGAATCGTGGAGAGTGGGGAAACGGCCGTTGGTTGTAAAGTTGGCATATTCACCTGCGGTGCAGTTGCTTGACACTGTACAGAAACCAGCAAAACAAATAACAGTAAACCAAATCGTGCCATTCCCCCAAAAATATTCACAAAATCATTCGATATTATTTTCGGAGCTCTGAAAAAGAGCGCAGGGTAGTGCCGCTGCTTTTCAACTTTTCACCCACATTATTCAAATCTTTCCCAGTATCAGTGAGCATCCCCCCTAGTTCTCGAAGGCTCTTAGCCACCTCCCCCAAATCCTCACCAATAACATTTAATCGACCGGCCCCATCTTGCAGCCGCTTAGCAGGATTATCAAACAATCCATCTTCATCAAAATCAATACCACCAATAACCTTATTTCCTAGAACCTCAATATATTTGGGTTTAACATTAGGAATTTTAATATCATCCAGTTCCTTTCCCAAGGCTGCCATCACTTTTGAAGCACCCTGAATCTCTTCAAAGCAACGATCTAAGGCGCCTGCTGCCAATTCTGACATTTTGCCTGCGCTAGTGCCACCTTTGTTGTCTCCGGTCAAAAAGACGCTTGCTTTGATGGCGCTTTCTCCAGCAGATTCGATATTGTCCCCGGTGTCCCTTAGCATTTCGGGTAAATTTTCAATCAGGTCCATTATTTTTTCACGATTGTTCCAAACTAAATTGACCACTTCCATAACTTTATCCATATCAAAATCATCAAAGCGGTTCATCAACTTATCAAACATGCGTCATCTCCTGAAGTTTGCAAAATTTATAAGTACAGCCAAATATCTTTTGATCAGTACGCAACGATTTGAGCTGTACTGCAAAGCAAACAAAATTCATCAACCTACTTTTATTTATCGGATCTTTTTTGTTTGCCTTTAAGAAATTTGAAAAAAGTCGTCGCCCTTTTCTCGTTCGGTTTAAATTATGTAAATTCTCTCATACACCCTGTAAATTTTCAAAGTAGGATGTCAGGGAAATATTTCTAAGCTAGAATGGGTTTGGCAAAACGGAAATTAGGTAAGTGGAGAACAAAAAGTATCTTGAAATAAAACAGCTTCGTAAATGTTTTTGTTCTCCTGTAAGTAATTTTCAACAAATATCTTGAATATAAATTGGTTAATGAAAATTACTTAATGCATTCTAGTTGACAATGAATCTGAATCTCATCTTGTAAACTCTCATTGTCAAAGATAATTTTCAAACGCAGATAATATGGATCAACTGACTCGATCATTGATTGGTCACAAATTAGGTGACTACGAAATCCTTGAGAAAATTGGCATGGGTGGCATGGCCAATGTCTTTAAGGCTATTGATCGAACCAAAAATCATACCGTTGCTATCAAGCTCATTCACCCCTTCTTATTGGAAGATCGGCTAATTGTGCGCCGCTTCAGAATGGAAGCAGAGGTAATGGCTCGTTTGACTCACCCCAATATTGTCAAAACATTTGGCTTCCAAACAGACGAATATGAAAATCATTATCTGGTTATGGAATATATCCAAGGCAGGACGCTGAAAGCTTACTTGTCTGACATCTCAAAGATTAGCCATGTATCTCATTTGCAGTTTGTGGTTGACCTTATCGCCCAAGTTGGCGATGCGGTCGGATATGCCCATGAGCGTCAAATGATTCACCGTGATATCAAGCCAGGCAATGTTATGATTACGCCAGAAGGCCGAGCCGTCCTAATGGATTTTGGGATTGTCAAGCTTCTTGACGCCACGTCTGCCATGACGGCGACAGGTTCTTTACTGGGCACGCCAGCTTACATGTCTCCAGAGCAAGCGCTTGGTGAACCGGGAGATACCCGCGGAGATATTTATTCGCTAGGGGTGATGCTGTTCCAGATGGTAACGGGTGAACTTCCATTTGATGCCGAAACCCCAATGGGGATAATCATGAAGCATGTGAGCGAGCCACCTCCCTTACCGGGACTTCTCAATCCGGCCACCCCACTGTCTCTACATGATGTTTTGTGGAAGTCGCTGGAAAAAGACCCCAATAATCGATTCCAAACGGCCGTTTCTTTCGTCAACGCGCTTAAAGCAGTGGACCTCAGTGAAGATGCTCCCAAAGCCCCAACTCAGTTTGAGGCCGTGGCCCCCAACCCCGCCCTTTTAGATACGATTTCAAGCCCACCACTGCCAGCTCCTTTTCAAATCCCACCCGTTATCCCAAATTTTTCACAGCGGAATAAAACGGTTAAACGGGTCATCGACAAACTGTCAGACCAAAGTGAAAATCAGGTGGTTGGGCTAGTTGGCTTTGGTGGTGTTGGAAAAACGGCCGTTGGTATCCATGCCATCCGCGAACTCCAAACAGTTTATCCCGATGGCATCCTTTGGGTCCAGCTTGAATACAGCACACCAGAAGCTGAGCTCGTCAAAATCGCAGATGCCTTTGGCCAAGCTGAAGAGGCTTCCAAAAAGTACACCCTTCAGCAAAAAGGGGAATTTGTTCGGCAAATCTTAACTAACAAGAAAATCTTGATGGTTTTGGATAATGCCCAAGATTCAGATCAAATAAAATGGTTGCTGCCAACCGGAAAGCAAAACGACACCTTAATTACAACGCGTAACCATAAAATGCTTCAAAGCCTTTCGGCTCACATTATCACCGTCAACCCATTTAGTGAAAACGAAGCCATTGAATACCTGGCTAATGTTATTGGGGCCGAACGCATTTTAAAAGAACGTTCATTTGCAAAAGAGTTAGGTCGATTAGTTGGAGGCCTGCCGCTGGCGCTTAGCATTGTAGCTAGCTTGCTGAACGAAGCAAATGATATCTCAATAGAAGAGTACGTTCATTTATTAAGAGATGAAAAAACGCGCCTGGCCAATTTAACTGATTGGGAGGATATCACGCGTGATGTTGCCGCATCATTTGAGTTAAGCTACCAGACGCTTCCTCCTCCTTTGCAACAGCTTTTCGCTAATCTGGCTATTTTTGATGGGCCAGATTTCGCCGCCAGAGATGTGGCTGTGATTGCTAAAATCCCACCCGTGCAAACGAAATTAGGCTTGGGTCGCCTCCACTCGCTCTCCCTAATTGGAACAGGATTAGGCGAACGTGAATTAAATCTACCCGTTCGCTTAGCCGATGAGGGTCGTTACCAAATCAATCCTCTTCTACGCGCTTTTGCCCGTGAAAAATTGCAGGAAAAATATAACGCCCTACGCAAAAGAGCCGCTGAGTATTTTGCAAACATGGCCAAGTTAAACACATCGTTTGAGGATTATTCCCGGCTCGACCTAGAGTGGCCCAATATCTTCGGGGCGCTCTCATATGCGTATGAAAATCAGCAGTGGGACTCTTTGGTCATGGGGACATTGACCCTGACCGAGCATCGCTTCGGCAATTTTGGCTTCATGGATGCAAGAGGGTTTTGGAAGCAAGCATCTACCCTGCTCAATTGGTCATCAGAATGCCCAACAAACAGTGAAATTGTCCAAGTCAAACTTTTAAATCGTCTTGCCGCTTTTGCAATTAAAATGTCTGATTGGGAACAAGCGAAAGCCTATTTGTCTGAAAACAGCGTCCGATTGGCAAATGAACCAGCTTCATTGGAGGCCGCACTTGAAAAAGCCACCATGTTTAATTTAAACACCCGACTGGCTCAGCAGAACGACCCTCAAGAGGCGCTTAATTGGCTCAATCAAAGCCTAGAAACCTTATCAAAATTTACAGACACGGCCGCTTTACACGAAAAAGCCCATATTTACATCGAGCGTTCAGCCATTCTCTTAAGGGTTGGTCAGCTTGACGAAGGCATTGAATCGGCCGAAGTGGGTCTAAATCTTCTCCCAAAAGAAACAACACCTGCCCTAATCGGTGGCTACCTCAATTTAACCGTCATTTATTATTATCAAGGCAAATTAGAGCAAAGTATCCAATCGCTGCTTGAGGTTATGCCAATTGCTGAAGAAATTGGGGATTTTAGGCGGTTAGCCAACGCGGCTATGAACTTGGGCATCATGCAGGAGCAGCTGGGTCAATTTAAGCGGGCATCAAGAAATTATCTTAAGAGCCTGCGCCTACACAAAGCATTAGGGAATAGTGACGATGAAGGAAGCGCTCATCTTAATTTGGGGTCGCTTTATATCAAGCTGGGACAGGATGCTCAAGCGAAAGATCATATTGAAACGGCCGTTTCTCTGGCCAAACAGTTCAATCTATCAGAACTAGAGCTATTTGCATATGCTGGCCAAGCCGATTTTTATTTAACCCAAAAGAATTGGCGAAAAGCGTCCGAATCGATTGACCATATTAACAATTCAAAGCAAACGATTCCAAACTACCTTTATCCATCATATTTTCGCCTGAAAGCAAAAGCAGCCTGGCTTAAAGAATCGCTCGACGAAGCGCTTGCTTTTGCAAAAGAAGGGCTGGAAATTGCGAGCAACGACAGTTTTGTTTTAGAGGAAGGCATGTGCTGGCGAATTATTGGACGCATTCAGCAAAGCAATAAATCAGCGCAGGCCCGAGAAGCATTTGAAAAAAGCATCACCTTGCTTGATGGTCAAAGCCCTTACGAATTTGCAAAAACCCAGCTCGCCTTCGCCAAGTTTTTATTAACAGTAAACGAACCCTTAAATGCAAAAGATTATTTGCAAAATGCAAAAGAAGCGTTTTCTCGGCTTTCTGCCTCACGAGAATTGAAAGAAACCCTTGACATATTGTCCACAGTTCAATAAAGTGCTACTGATCGCTCCGCGTGATCCAAATTGGGAATTTGTGAATCACACATCGTTTGATATTAAAATTTCAATTTTGTGTAAATTTTTTCAACCCCGCAATTGTAAAGTACGTTAAAAAGTGATACAGCACCATTATCAAGTTATTGAGCGAAAGTTTGACCTGACTTTTTTGCTCAACATCGCAACAAGCACAGCAGACAACACACTTGATTAGGGGAAATGCGTGCTGTAAACCGAGGAGTATTTCTTCATGCAGAACACGGTGTCCTTGTTGGTTCGTCAAAGAGCCATTCCTCGATTTTTAGTACCGATTAGTATTGGATTATTTGGTTTACTTTTACTATTCACAACATTAGAATACGCATCAGCAAACAAACCTGCGCAAGACGGGCTTGGCGAAAGCTATTCAGTTACGGCCGTTTCTGCCAATCTCCAAACCGCAAATCAATACCCCTACAATACAATTGCAACCCAACTTATTGAAACCAATGCCAGCCGGGCTATAAAAGCGGGCGATGTCGATGGGGATGGCGACCTTGATTTAGCTATCGCCAACAATAACAATCAAAATCAAATTTTATTAAACGAAAATGGCAACTTTGAGACAGTTGGCTGGCAAGATAGCCGCTCAGACTTCTCGCGAGACATTCAGCTTGGTGATATCGATGGAGATGGTGACCTCGACCTGATTGTCGCCAATAACAATGGGGCCACCCGCGTCTATAGCAACGACCCGCTTAACGAAGATGGCTCTCTAAATTTTAACCTCATTTGGACGGAAAGCGTTAGCGACGACACACGCAGTTTGGCGCTAGGAGACCTCGATGGCAATGGGTACATGGATTTAGTCATTGCCAACTGGGAAGCTGAAAATAAAGTTTATCTCAACAGTGGTGGCACCTTCTCATCCACCCCCGATTGGTCTGATGGAAACAATTATCTGACTTCCTCAGTTGATGTTGCTGATATCGACGGGGATGGTGACCTTGACGCGGCGTTTGGGAGTATGTGCCCCAGCTATCCCAGCAACTGTGACCCTGACCAAGTTTTCCAAAATAACAGCACTACCTCCCTGGTTTTAAGCTTGGTGTGGGAGCGAAACGGCCGTTCAACGACAGACATCGCCTTTGGTGAAATGAACGGCGACGATCAAGCTGAGCTGGCTATGGTTGAAAACGTCTATAACAGCCATAAAGTGTATCAATTCAATACGTCTAACCTTGAATTCGACTTCGTGTGGAATTCCATCACAGAAAATGACCTAGGCTTAGAGGTCAGTTGGGGAGATGCCAATGGAGATGGAAACCAAGACCTAATAGTGGGTAGCAGTTTTGATGCACCAGAAAGACTGTATTTAAATAACGGCTCAATTTTAGAAACCTCAGCCTCATGGAACAGCGACGACACTATTACAAACCAAGATTTTATCCACGCCGACATCGATGCTGATGGGGACCTCGATCTCATCGGAGCTTTTGATAATTTACTCAAAATCTATACTAACAAATCACACCCGATAAACGATGTAGCTATATCTATCCCTCTGCAATCAGTCTACGAAACTCGAGATGTCGTTTGGGGTGACGTTAATGGAGACGGCTTACTCGACCTTGTTGAAGCAAATGACAGCGGCAATCCCAACCAGGTTTACCTGAATGATGGAGCTGGCTTTTTAAGCTTAACTACACCAGAGCTAGGCGGGGAGAATAGCGAAGGGGCGGCATTGGGAGATGTCGACTTTGATGGCGACCTGGACTTAGCCATAGCCAACAATGGCTCGCCCAATCAAATTTATTTCAACGATGGCACAGGGTTTAATAACAGTGACGTTCAAGAGCTAGGCACTAATGAAAAAAGCTACGACGTTGCCTGGGCAGATATGGACGGGGACGGGGATCTCGATTTGATAACCGCAAACGACGACAGCCCAAATCTGCTGTACGTCAACGTGTTTACCAATCAAGGTTTAGGCAATGAAACAATCAGCTTAGGAACCACCGACGATGAAACAAGAGCGGTCGCTTGGGGCGATATTGATCAGGATGGCGATTTAGACCTCGCTTTTGCCAATGCGAATCAGCCCAATATCATTTATATCAACGACAATGGCACCTTTAGCGATGGCAACGCCTTCACAATCGGGGCCAATGAAAACAGCGTCGACATCGCCTGGGGTGATGTTGATAACGATGGCGACCTTGATTTAGCTGTCGCTAATCAGCTGGCACCGAATCAGATTTTTTGCAACGAAGGTGGCCTCATTGGGGTTGAACCATGCTGGTCATCGCTCGATACAAACGATACCCGATCGCTGGCTTGGGGAGATGCAGACGGTGATGGCGACCTAGATCTAGCCGTAGGCAATGCGCGCGGCAATTCAGGTGGAGCCGTCGAACCGGACAAAATTTACTTCAACGAAAACGGCACCTTGCAAACAGCAGCTCAGTCGATTTGGACTTCTGACAAAGGAACGGAAGGTTGGCTTTCGACTTTTGCAGTGGCGTGGGGTGATGTCGATCAAGATGGCGACCTAGATTTAGCAACCGGTGGACGAAGCATTTTAGGGAATGCCGTCAGTGGGTCTAGCAACGGCCGTACCCGCGTCTTCTTCAACGACCAGTATCAAGGCATGGCTCAAACGGATGGGGGCCCCGTTAAGTCAGTCTCTATCGATCTCTACTCTAGCCTAATCCAACGCAACCAAAACAATTCAACCAACGCGCTCGCCAATGCTGATTTCTTCGCCAACCCTGGCATTCGAGACGGTGAATCTGTTGAAATTAATTACACACTTTACCATCCAACTGGGGCAAACGCCCGGCTTGTACGTGGTTTTTACTCGCTTGATGGGGGTGGACAATGGTTTGAAGCCATCCCCACTCCAGCCACGGATGTTACGGACCTAGCGACAGCACCTTATCCCACTCAAAACAGCAATAACCAGCACCTCTTTACGTGGAATGTCATTGAAAGCGGCTTTTTTGGACAAAGTGATAATGTAATATTCCGCTTTGAAGTGCAATATGATGGGGCTCAGCCAAGCGGGAATACGGCCGTTGGCACCTATCTCTATACAAATAGCAAGCCTGACGGCTCCCTTCAACCTTCAGCCTCGACCCAAACCTTCCCGATTCGAGTCCGCGGCAATCAGGTCAAGGTGCTCGACGGGGATAGCAGCTTTGGTATTTCCGAAGCCATTGTGTACCAACTGCCGTCTGGTCAAATAACCGGTGCGGACCCCATCGCGGACAGCAACGGCATTCCATTTGAAACCAACAACCTAGGTTTTTTACAGGGCCGTGGTGTTTTATTGCCTGGTGAGCAGCTGGTCGCTATGAAACCAGTTGATTATGGGGGCATAGCGCCAATTGGTCTATCTTTTGACGGCAGTGATGACTTTGTGAATTTTGATGTCGTCTCCGAAACGGCCGTTTTAGAAAACAACTTCACCGTATCAGCTTGGATTCGCCCCGTGCGCGTACAGGGACTGCAGTACATTTTAAGTCACGGAAACACAAATTCAGACAACGGCTTTGGCTTAGCCTTACTCAACGACGGTCTGCGCTTCTCAACATTTGGAGTGCAATCGTATGACACCCAAAATGTGTCCATTCTGGCCGGAGAATGGGTCCACGTGGCTGCCGTTCTAGACAACAACAACGATGTCTCATTCTACGTCAACGGTGTCTACCAAGAAACGGTCACGGGAGATGCCCCAGCTCTGCCCAATGATGATGATCCTCTGCTGCTAGGTGGCAACCGATTCTTCAGCAACCTCTCCTTTTCACAACAGTTTAGCGGCGTCATTAACGAAGTCCGCATCTGGCAAGAAGCCCGCACAGCATCTCACCTTCAGTTGGAGCTTAACCAATCCCTGCCTGAATCAGATGGCGACGATTTACTCGCCTATTGGCCAATCTTTGAGGGTCAAAATGGCCTCATTGAGGATTATTCAGACAATAACAATCACGGTCAATTAGGCGGGCTGCCCGCTTCTTTCAATCCCAATTGGTCACCAGCCTGGATAACGGTCGTTCCTCAAAATCCCACCTACATCGTTTACAACACCAGCGCCGCCCCCAGTGAATCCGGGCTAGATATGCACACGGTGCCCAACACACTCGGCATCATTCAGCTCCGGATAAGATCTGAAAATACACTTACGCTTTACGATTTGGATGTTTCACTCGAATGGGACGCCCGAAATGACCCCAGCTACATGGAACAGCTATCGGCTGACATTGAGCGCGCCTCCCAAATTGTGTTTGACTTAACCGATGGGCAAGCAGCCTTTGGCGATGTCCGCATCTTCCACGACAAAGAAAATTGGTTTGATGCAGATGTCATCATTTACGCTAGTAACAATCACCGGCCCAACGCCAATCTAGGCGGGCTCGTGCAGGAAATTGCCTCAGAATCGGTTGGAGGGCAAACCTATGATGAAGCCTACATTCCCGGGCAAATCCGCATGGGCTCCGTTTGGAATCGCTTTGGCAACACAAACGGGACGCTTGGTGAAGATTGGCCCCGCGCCTTAGCGCATGAGTTTGGCCATTATGCCTTCTATCTGCTCGATAATTATCTAGGCATCAACAACAATCTGCTTATTGAAACAAACTGTTCTGGTTCAGCCATGACGGATGCGTACTTCTACAGCGAGCTGTTGACCCGGTCTGAATGGCTCGGCGAATGTGGTCTAACCATTGCTGAATTCACTACGGGTCGCACTGATTGGGAAACGTTAACCAATTTCTACCCGTGGATGACGGAGGCCAACGCTTTGGATGGCCCGTCGTCATTACCAATTAATGTGACGCAAGTTAGCTATTCAAACATTGAGGGTGATTCTGAGACATTAGCCAGCCCCTTCTTTGGTTTATTAGATGACGCCAATGTGCCGTTGGTTTTTGATGAAAGTGACGCCCAGGCGTATCTCTTTAAGATGGGCGGCAACGGGTCAACGCCAACCGATGTCATTCATTTGGGCGCCCCAAATCGAGATTTAGTGCAGGCGCGTGGGGCTGAGCCGGGTGATCAAGTCTGTGTTTACGGCCGTTCCTTCACCTTCGTCGGTTGTCATACGGTTGGCTCTCAGGAAGCCCCGTTTACAGTTCATGAAGTGGCAAATTGGAAGCCCGAAATTACAGTGACGCCCGTTACCTCAAAAACGATACGGTTGACCGTCGTCAATATTGCTCCCGTTAGCAATTTAACCGCCCAGTTCATCCCAATGCTGGGTGTGCCAATTGGTGACATTGTATTAACGGCCGTTCCCGGTCAAATCAACACCTACGAAGCGCTTCTAGAGTTTGACACACCAACGCCGGGCGGTTCGGTTCGTTTCCAAGTTGGCGGCACATCACCTCAGCTTGAAGCAATGACCCATTTCTTCTTGGGCAGCGGTTGGAACATCAACCGACCAGGCTTTAGCATTAACCGACCCGGTTTCAGCATCAACCGACCGGGCTTTAGCATTAACCGACCCGGTTTCAGCATCAATCGACCCGGCTTTAGCGCTCCGATGTCATCGAGCGATGGTCAAGTCATCATCTTTAGCATCGAAAACATCTTCACCGATGCGGCAACCTATTCGCTTCAATCATTAACATCGCCGCCAGATTTAGACGACTGGCTGGCACCGGTTGGCCAAGCGTATCGCTTTAATTCGCAGGGGGATTTACCAGACAGTTCAATAACCTTCTACTACCTACAGCGTGACGTCCCCGGTAGTTTTGAAAACGACATAAATGTTTACTATCGAGCTGAAGGCAGCAGTGAATGGGAGCGCTTAACCACCGAGCTAGATACTTACCGCAATTTTGCTTCAGCCCCGCTGATGGGTGAAGGCACCTACTTATTAGCAGTGACCATTGTGACGCCTGAGCTACAGCAAGGGTGGAACTTATTTGCCTATCCAAATACAAATGAACGGCCGTTACCCAACGCCCTCGCCTCTATTCATGATTCCTACACCTCAATTTATGAGCTACAGGGGAATGTGTGGAAGCTATACGACACAACCGTTCAGCCAGGATTTGAAACGATTGTCAATGATTTAGATTCCGTTCAACCGCTTCACACGTACTGGATCTATGCCATTTCAGACACAACACCGTTTATTGGGATTCCAGATAATTTGGTGACTAGCAATGCGAATTCATTCTTCTCGCTACCGCCAGCAACCTTTTACGGTGAGGTCACAACGGATGGCCCCGAAATCCCCACAAACGGGACGGTCGTTGCCGCCATTGATGGCAACATCTGCGGGCAAGCCACATTGATTCCGAACGGCAATGACAGCTGGGTCTACAAAATTAAGGTAGCTGCCGATGTAGGGAATGACTGCGGCGTCAACGGCCGTTCTATTGAGTTCACCATTGACGGCTACCCAACGGCCACGCTGTCAACCTGGAACAATAGCCAGGCCCAATACTGGCCGCTAACCATGATGGAAGAAGGTGACGAGCCAGATCCACCGCCACCGGACGATCCACCACCAACAACACAGACTGAACACACTATCTTTTTACCATTGGTTTTGAGATAATTGAAAGGGTTGCACCCTGCTACTTTGCCACGGTGCAATCCTATCATTCTACCTTCACCCCACTTCTCTCTTCTCTTTTCTCTCTTCTCTTTTCCCAATCTCTCGCTCTATCCTCTTGCTCCAGATAAACTACCCACATGGACAAAAATGCACTTCTAAACTTTGCACTAGACGCGGTTTGGCAGGCCGGGCGAATCACGCTTGGACATTTTCAAACGGCCGTTTCCGTTGAAACAAAAGCAGACAATACCCCCCTCACCATCGCTGACCAACAGGCAGAACAAAAACTTCGTGAACTGATTCAATCTCAATATCCCAATCACAATATTTTGGGAGAAGAGTTTGAGAACAAGCATACCAACTCAGAATATACGTGGATTATTGATCCAATCGACGGTACAAAATCATTTGTTTGTGGCGTACCGCTTTATGCCAATTTGCTTGCCCTGATGGATGGTGACAAAGCGCTGCTGGGCATCATGAACTTTCCTGCCTTAAACGAAACGATTTATGCCGTGCGCGACGGAGGCTGTTTTTGGAACGGCCGTAAAGCGACCGTCTCCAATACAAAAACCCTCGATAAAGCGGTCGTTCTCACCAGCGGGTTGCACTATTTCAAAGAAAAACAGGCCGCTTGGGACCGAATTGTCAAAGCGACCTACTATCAGCGCACCTGGGGAGATGCCTATGGCTACGCCCTGGTAGCGACTGGCCGAGCTGACATCATGACCGATCCGGCTATGGCGCTATGGGATATTGCTCCGCTGCAGGTCATTATGGAAGAAGCAGGCGGCACGCTCACCGATTGGCAGGGCGTTCCCACAATCCACAATGAAGAAAGTATTGCGACAAACGGTACTTTATTAGAACCACTTGTAAATTTGATTCGAGGAGATTAGTGTTTCAGTTTAAGCAGTTTGTCATTCATCAGGGGCAAGCCGCATTCAAGGTCGGCACCGATGGCATTTTACTCGGCGCATCGGCCAATCATCCTGCCTGCCAAACGATCTTAGATATTGGCACGGGCACGGGATTGTTGGCCCTTATGCTGGCTCAAAAATATTCAGTTGCCACAGTAGATGCGGTCGAAATTGATAGCGCTGCGGCCCAACAGGCCAGGGAAAATGTAAAAAACAGCCCCTTCTCAAACCAAATCAATGTTTTTGAAGGTGATATCGTCCATTTCGCTGAAAAATCAAACCCCAAATATAATTTAATTGTTTGTAATCCGCCGTTTTTTAACAAAAGGGACGGTACCCTGTCTCCTGCTTTCCCTAAAAGCCAAGCTAGACACACCGTTAGTCTATCTTTTACGCAATTGCTCCAAGCCGTGGGTTTACTTTTGGCCGAAAACGGCCGTTTTTTTAGCATCATACCTTGCCAGCAATTTGAGCCGTTTAATAAAGTGTTGATTGTTAAGCCTCTTTTTGTAACCCAAAAAACACTCATCCAGCCGAAACCTTCAAAACCAGCCCATCGCCTCCTGCTGCAAATCGAGAAAAATGAAAAACAGATGACACGTTTATCAATGTGTATTGAAACAAACCGCAGACATGTTTATAGTCGCGCCTACTATGACCTTACTCAAGAGTATTATCTCAATCTAGCACATGCATAAACATCTAAAAAACAAGATACTGACGCTACTATTTTTTTTATTCTTGCTGGCCTGCAGGCCAGCACAGCCGCCAGCCTTACCTACAGACCTTCCGCAAATTAGCCTTGATGTTGAGGCAATTCCAACAGTAACCTCAACAATATCACCATCACCCACCGTCCCTCTTGTTTCTACTGAGACATCGACGGCTGAACGGCCTACTCAAACGGTGACTTTAACGCCGGTGCCTGATTCAACACCCACTTTAGCAGCAACCGATACGGCCGCTCCACCCACACCTACCGTCACCTTAACCCAAACGGCCGTTCCCCCCACACCCACTGTCATCGTTGCCATCACACCGACGGCTTCAAGTACGCCATCAATCTCATGTGATGAGCGATTCCCTGAAGATGGTCTGGCATTAATTACCAAAGTTTATGGCATCAGCGAAGAGTTTGAACCAGATGATCTGGTCTCGCTCAATGAATATCTGCCTTACCAAAATACACTTGGTATACCTATGCAAATTCGAGAAATCGCGCTAGAACCCCTGCTTGATATGGTGGCTGATATGGAGGAAGCTGGTTTATTTGCACAGGTCGTTTCTGTGTATCGCTCTGCCTATGAACAAGCCTTAGCATACGAAAAATGGGCCAATCTTTACCCAGATCGGGTTGATCAAATCAGCGCCAGACCCGGTCACAGCGAACATCAGTTAGGCACAACCGTTGATTTTACCTCGCCCGAGCTTCCCGCCTTGACTGGAGATCCCACAGAGCGTTTCCACCCGCTCTTCAGTGAAACAAGCGAAGGAATTTGGCTAGCCGAAAATGCTCATAAGTATGGCTTTACGCTCAGCTACCCAGCCGATGCTCATGAAACAACGGGGTTTAATTTTGAGCCTTGGCACTTCCGCTATGTGGGCATCGAAATTGCCACCCGGCTTCATCAAATTGGCATTTCCTACACGGAATTCCAATTGATTAATGAATCAGCCCCCTGCTGGCCAGATGAGGAATAGGTCAATACAACAGAACTTACGCACCCTGAGCCTGTCGAAGGGTTAAGAAAGTCACTTCGACAGGCTCAGTGACCTCTATTTGCGTAAGCCCTATACAAAAGAAATTTTAAATTTTTCTAGAGAAGAAGTATTTAAGAATTTTGGTAACAAAATAGCAACCGGAAAGAAAATATGGTTAGAAAATTGGTCTTGGTATTTATTTTGGCGTGGATTAGCGTCGCCTGCGCTCAAGCCACAAACAATAGCTTACCAACGGCCGTTTCTACTATTAGCCTGCCAACACCAACAGCCCAACCAACAGTCAACATTCCGCCAACCATCACGCCCCAAATCTTACCAACCCCAACAAACCCACCTTTACCAACCGCAACGGCCGTTTTGCCTAAGCGTCTCGCCGTTCCCCCTGAGTTCAGTACGATTGCTCTTGAAAATTGGGAGACGATCGTTGACGCTAACCCGGCAGCCCTTTTTGAGCAAGCGGGAGTAGATGCCGCTATCCAGTTGAATGGAGACGGCATGCTTGTTTGGCAGAGTCCGCTTGTCTTAGCCGTTGAATGGACCGAGCAATGGGAAATGATCACGTGGGAGGAAGCTCAAGCGTTGATTGATTCAGAAGATGCCCGAGTTAGTTTGATGCCGTGGCGCGAGATGCCCCCAACGCATAAAGCCCTTTGGATTAACGGCCGTTCTCCTGCTGATCCCGATTACCCGTTACAAACGAGGCTCACGTTGCTCAACCAATCTGATATCCCCACCAATTCGATTTTTGCGGAAATACAAAAGAGCCTGCCAAACGACCCTATCATTCATTTAGCCGCCGTCGGTGATTTAATGCTGGCGCGAAGGTT
>JBCCFD010000101.1:0-19505 GCA_039029915.1 Chloroflexota bacterium | reverse complement strand
CATCTAGCGCAGGTTGCGAAGCATCTTGCCTACAAGACCTGGTCCCTCATAAACTAAGCCGGTGTAAAGCTGCACTAGGGATGCACCCGCATCCAGTTTTTCTTTGATATGGTTAGCGGTGCGAATCCCACCAACACCAATAATCGGTAAACGGCCGTTTGTCTCTCGATAAATATAATCAATGATCTCAGTGCTTTTTTGAGTCAGCGGCAAGCCGCTCAGTCCGCCAGCCTCACCCCGATGCTTTGAGCGTAACCCATCCCGATCTAAAGTCGTATTGGTGGCAATAATGCCGTCTAATTTTTCATCTAAGACGGCCGTTAAAATTTCATCTAGCTCTGGATAGGTTAGGTCAGGGGCGATTTTGACGAGTAACGGCCGTTTGATGATGTTGTGCGCTTTGGCAAGAACGGCCGTTTCTTGTCGCAGGGCTTTTAATAGATTACCTAAGTAGTTACCCCCCTGAAGCTCACGTAATCCTGGCGTGTTTGGGGAGCTAATATTCACTGCTAAATAGTCTGAATGCACATAAACCTGTCTCATTACCGCCAAATAGTCATCGGCAGCTTCAGCTAGCGGCGTTTCTTTCTGCTTTCCTAAACTCACGCCTAAGACGTAGCTTCGTTTTTTATGGGCAATTCGCTTGAGCTTTGGCACAGCTTTCTCAACACCCCCATTTGGAAATCCCATTCGATTAATAAGGGCTTCATCCGCTTTAAGTCGGAAAATACGCGGGTGCGGATTTCCTTCTTGCGGTTTTGGGGTTAAGGTACCCACTTCAATATGACCAAAACCTAGCTCAGCCAATCCTTCAGCAACGCGCACATCTTTATCAAAGCCAGCCGCCATCCCTACCACATTGGGAAAAGTCAGCCCAAATAGATTCACCGGTTTTTTGGGCACTCGCCCAGCAATTTGACGCAGCATGATGCGCCCCGGTAATGTTAACTGCGCCAGTTGAAGGGCGCTTAAGGTCTGTTCATGAACCGTCTCGGCATCCAAATTAGAGAGCACGGGCCAAATCAAATGTTTATATGTCATCAACCAATCCTATTTTAAAAGCAGTTCGCAGACTAATCGAAACGAAGTGCCTGCTTTGACTAAAACAATGGTTATAAACTTCGTTTCCTCAAGATTCCGACAATCCTGTCGAAGACTGTACAGTTCAAACCACCTTCCATAAAAAAAGCCATCTCATTCAGAAATGGCTCAATCTTTTTAACAAATTCACTGGCAATCCTACCTGTAACTTATGACCCGCAACTTGCCACTCGCTCTAATCATCATTCAACTGTAAGACAGCCATAAACGCTTCTTGAGGCACTTCAACCGTACCAATCATCTTCATGCGTTTCTTACCCTTTTTCTGCTTTTCAAGCAGTTTACGCTTACGCGACACATCACCACCGTAGCATTTGGCTAAAACGTCTTTACGCATCGCCTTCACAGTGGCACGGCTGATGACTCGCTTCCCCACAGCGGCCTGAATGGGCACTTCAAACATTTGGCGCGGGATGCGCTTTTTAAGCTCTGTGACCAATCTTTGACCTCGATGATACGCGCTCTCTTTATGCACAATCATCGCCAAAGCGTCAACGGGATGTTTGTTAACCAGGACATCAAGCTTCACCAAATCAGCTTGACGATAGCCCGCAATCTCATAATCCATTGAGGCATATCCTTTTGTGCTACTTTTCAGCTTATCGTAATAATCAACAATGATTTCGGCGAGTGGAATATCATATTTCAGGACAACTCGACCGGGGGCTGGATACTCTTGGCCGGTTAACTCTGCCCGACGCTTAATCGACAAATCCATCACGGCACCATAATACTCCTCAGGCGTGAAGATTTGAACGTGCATCCACGGCTCGCGAATTTCGCTAAATGAGCCGTCTTCGGGTACCTCAGCGGGACTTTCAATAATTTGTACTTCTTCTCGATCTTCCCAGAGCACTTCGTACCGCACGCTAGGGGCAGTAGCCACTAAATCAAGATCATATTCTCGCTCAAGGCGCTCCTGAATAATCTCCATATGGAAGAGGCCCAAAAAACCGCAGCGAAAGCCAAAATTCAAGGCGGTAGAGGTTTCCGGTTCAAAAACAAGCGCAGCGTCGTTAAGCTGGAGTCGCTCTAACGCCTCTTTTAATAAAGAGTAATCTTCCCCATCTGAAGGGAAAAAGCCTGCAAAAACCATTGGCTTCACGGCTTCAAAGCCCGGCAGCGGTTCAGTCGCTTCCTGTCCTTTTAGCGTGACCGTGTCCCCAACTCGACACTCCCGAACGGATTTAAAGCCGGTGGCAATATAGCCTACCTCTCCCGCTGAAAGTTTGTCGATTGGTTTCATTGAGGGGCTAAAAATCCCTATTTCTATCGGCTCAACAGTAATCTTATTTGACATCATTTTGATGACCTGCCGCTTTTTGAGCTGGCCTTCAAAGACGCGAATATAGGCAATAACTCCCTTGTATGAATCATAATGGGAGTCAAAAACGAGTGCCCGGAGAGGTTCTTCCACAGCTTCGGTTGGGCATGGAATGCGCTCGACAACAGCCTCTAAAACGGCTTGAATGTTTTCACCCGTCTTAGCACTAATGGGGATAACGTCTTCAGCCGGAATACCCGTCACATTTTCAATCTCTTCCGCCACATCATCCGGCATAGCGGCTGGGAGGTCGATTTTGTTAACAACAGGAATAATTTCAAGATCGGCTTCTATCGCCAAGTAGAGGTTGGCTAACGTTTGGGCTTCAATGCCTTGGGTAGCATCAACGATAAGCAAGGCACCTTCGCACCCCTGCAGGGCACGGCTGACCTCGTACCCGAAGTCAACGTGACCGGGAGTGTCAATCAAATTCATGATATAGGTTTCACCATCTTTGGCCTTGTAGGTCATTCTGACAGCAGAGGCTTTGATAGTGACCCCTTTCTCACGCTCTAGATCCATATTATCAAGAACCTGTTCCTGCATTTCGCGATCGGAAAGGGTCCCTGTATTCTGAAGTAGCCTATCGGCTAAGGTTGATTTGCCGTGATCAATATGGGCAATAATGCAAAAATTTCTGATTTTACTTTGATCCATAACGGTAAGTATATCAAAATTGGGATTCGATGTTAACGTGGGAGTTTAACAAATGGGTATATTGGTTTATTGGTCTATTTATAATCATTTTTGCTAAGCTTTGCATCAGCACCTGAGTTTAATGATAATTCATCGTTGAGTTTCATAATTTACGGACTCATTTTCGCTTTTAAGTGAAACGAAGTTCCTGCTTTGAATAAAAAGACGGCTATAAACTTCGTTTCCTCAAGGTTCCGAAGCTTTTATCTTTTATCTACTAAGGTTTTCAGTTTAGAAACTTCGGAACAGTTAATTGATTTCTAGTCAATTGGAGAGAACACATGCCACCACATGATCCACTTCAACCACACTCACATGACCCAAACTTAATCACTCCGGAAGGAGATGGCTCTTTTTCATTGCTTTTACCAAACGACCGTAAACTCACTATTTCTGTTTCAGATTTAATGGCTTTGGCGCAAACGGCCGTTTCTGATTGCTATATTGTAAGTACGGGACACGGGACGTCTGGCCCTTTCACGTTTGTGGGCGTTACCTTACGGAACTTTATGGATGCATTCTGGGCTAAATCATATGCATCTGTCGAAGTCGTGAGTGTGGACGGGTTTGGCAACCGCGTGACCTTTGATGAACTGCAGGAAGAAACATTGCGGCCAATCTTGCTTACTTGTCAAATTAATGGAAAAACCATGACGCGCGAAGAGGGCTTAACACGAATGATTGTGCCAAGTGAGACAGATGATGCGCTTCGTCAGGTTAAATGGGTGGGGGAAATCAGGGTGGTGAATTAATGGTCGCTCGGCGATGAAGGCAGACAGAAGTCTGCCTCCATCTAGGAACAAGGTTACCGAGTGATCAGACTAGTTAGCATAAACCATACGGTCAGCTAACGTATCCACAAAATCTTCGAGGCCCTCATCATTGCGCCTCAGGAGAAACGGCCGTTTCGTAAAAACCTGCTCAACGTCAGTAGCAAGCTCACTATCGCCGTCTGTAATAATGACTTTGCCAGAACCACGACACATCGTCTCTAGCAAAGTACGAACGCGGGAATCTCTACGCAGTTTGTCACCGTTGCGCCCGCCAGATGGTAAAATTAAAACACAGTCGTTCTTCGAATCAAATGGCCTATCCGCCAGAGCATAATCTGTCTTCAAACCAACGCCTTGACGGCTGTAAACTAGCTTATCGAACAGGCTTACGCTTTTTATCGGCAATCCCTGCTGTCTAAATTTATGAATAAAATAAACGACTTCATATTCATCAAACCCATCACCAATCAAGATAAAGGTTGGTGTGCGTTTTTTCTTATTTGTTCGGTAGGGTAAAGCCATCAGATTTTTGAACCTCAAGAATTTATTAACCCAACTTACCTAAATCAAACAATTACCATGCACAAAAGTTACTAGCACACCCTGCATTAACCGTGAATTTAAACAATAATTCTGAAGATGCCCCTGAGCTAAGCAGTGTAATCGCAATGAATAGAACCAATGAAATTATTAAAATCCAAAGTAAGATATTTGTCTGTTTTGCAAAGTAACTCATGATTTTCCCCTTACCTTATTGATTGAAGAATCCCAATCTTTCCGCAAGTAATATGTTTTTAGAATAAGAATTTAGTAAACAGGAAATGTATTTAACTTTGTTTACCAGTCTTCCCTTAATTTCTTTTTTCATCGAACTTGCTTAAACTCTAATCGAAAATCACTTGAATTGACTTCAAACTACCTATAATATAGCTTCAAGGTATCTACAAACTCCTACAACTGTCTACAAAATGGTTTGCCTTAACCTTTCACTTTATGCAATACTAATTGACATTGGAGCACGCAGAAAAGCTTTTACACAATGAATACACTCACTATAATTTCTCAAGAGGATGTTTTAGAGGCTCTCCGACTTTGGCATGGGGGGGAAGTCAATCGCTGGCCCTTAGCACATTTAAAATTTCACCTTTATCATGAAGATGGCAGCCTTAGCTCACCCGCGCTCGCCAACGATTTACCGGCTGAACAAAATCGTTTAATTCTCAATCGAGGTTTACATCTTCTGAAATCACGGGCTCCAGAGGCAGAGGATTTGCTTCGCGAGCGATTCGAACATAGGCGGGATGTTTTAGCGCTTGCCAATAGATTAAATGTCTCCGAATCCAGCTTGTATTATCGACAAAGGCAAGCTATTCAGCAGCTGACAGAAATATTGACCCAACTTGAAGGGAACGTGGGGCATGAATGGCAAGAAAAAATGCTATCAAGGTTGTCACCTGCCTCCTATCACCAGTTGGTCGGCGTTGATTCAGCCAAAGAGAAATTATTTGAAGTTATGCTCGATAAGAATAATTCTCTCATTATTTCGATTGATGGGATTGGGGGAATAGGCAAAACGGCTTTAGCAGACTTTATTACTCGCCAAATAATCAAAAACAATCAATTTGATGATGTTTTATGGATTACGGCAAAACATACTCATCTTTCAACATTGGGAAGACTGCAAATAGAAAGTGGAAGACCTGCCCTAACCTTTCAAATGCTCATTGATCGATTAGGCAATCAGCTTGAAATCACCCAAGAAAATCACATTCAGCAAGCACGTCAAATCAAACAATATCTCAAGGAAAAGCGATGCCTTGTCGTAATAGACAATCTGGAAACAGTTGCAGATTATCGTACGCTTCTGCCTGAGATAAAAAGTCTGCAAAATCCAAGCAAGTTTTTGTTAACCTCCCGAATTCGATTACTTCAAGAGTCAGGCGTTTTTTCAGTTTCGCTGAGCGAGTTGGCCCTGCATGATGCAATTACAATGATGCGCAATGAGGCGCGTTTGTCAGGGTTTACCGCCTTAAGTGACGCGCAGGATGAAGATTTAGAAAAAATATATAATGTCGTAGGTGGGAATCCGCTAGCCCTTAAATTAATTGTTGGGCAACTGCGCGTCCATTCCTTACCCAGAGTCTTAGATCGATTTGGTCAAAAGCCAAAAAACATTAACCAAACTGAAGGCATTTTCGAATATATTTATCAGGAAATATGGGAAGGGTTAGGTGACACAAGCAAAGCGACGCTTCTAGCCTTAACCCAAGCTGGGGACTCCGGATTTTCCTTTGACCATTTAGTTGACATTTCTGGTCTTGAAGAAGAAGACATTAGCCCCTGCCTGGAAGAGTTGATTCAATCTTCGCTCGTTGACCTGAGCGGCTCAATTTTTGACAGGCGCTATCGATTACACCGTTTATCAGAAGTATTCTTACTACGAATGTTTGAGAACTAACCTGATGCAAAAAAGTGAAAATGCAAAATGGCAAACGATTCTACGCAATCAAAAATTAGCCAATGTAAAAAAGTGGATTAATCGATTAGAAAGTACTACCGATATCGCCTATCTCATCAACAGCGAATATGAAAATATATTGCGTGCCCTCGAATCTGCCCTTCAAATTCCGAACGCTTTTGACTTAGCCTATAAACTAACTTTTCTTCTTCATCCCATCGTGATTGATTCTGGCGATTGGAATCGCTGGCAAATTTATCTCAATCAGCTGTCTAAAAAAGTGGAAAATACAAACTCGCTTCAACAGGGCCACATTTTTGTTCAGCTTGGGGATGTTAACAGCAAGCTTGGAGAATCTTCAAAAGCAGAAGCTTTTTATCGTAAGGGGATCTCCCATTTTAAAAAAATATCAGATCTGAGTTCTTTAGCCATTGCCTTAGGACGACTAGCCGTTGTTTACGCTAACAAAAACGACCTCGAAAATGCTAAACGTCTCTGTTATGAAGCACTAGACATTGCAGAATCTACAAATGACGTCAGTATTTCCTCAAAAATTAGCTTGAATTTATCCTACATTTACTATCGCTGTCAGGATTTTGAGTCCAGTTTAAAATTTACCAAATATGCGTATTCAAACTTCAAAAATTTAAAGATGAAACGTGATGCCACAAAGGCGTTACTCAATATTGTGACCCTTTCTAACCAACTTGGTAACTGGCATGAAGTTGAATTAGAGGTTCAATCACTTTTGGATGAGCTTGATGTCACCTCAGATATTACAATTTTTAGCCAGCTTAAAAATATCATGGGTGTGGCTGCTTTTAACCAAGGGGAATTTGCCATTGCTGAGAGCAATTGGCACGAATCTTTGCTGCTACACACGCAAATCAATGATTTGTTTCAGATTCCTGCTATTTACAATAATTTAGGTATGGTTTATACAAAACTAAATGAATGGGACGCTGCCAAAGAAATGTTGTTACAGGCTATTGAAGCATATGAGAGGGTGGGGGATTTTTACAATATTGCTAACTCTCGTGACAATTTAGCAGATTTTTATATTGAACGAAAGGAATTTGAAGCCGCTTGTAAAATTTTGCAGGTCGCTGTAGGTGACCTTTTACTTCATAAAGAGATCCCCAATTCGGAACGCTTGATTACCCAAATGCAAGAAAAATTAACCTCGCTACACACCCAAACTCATTAGATCTCCTAACGTAAATTTTAATCTAACACCCTTTTGCAGGTCGTTTGCAGGTTGTTTGCAGGTCTTTTGTAGGTGATTAAAGACACTTGGAATGAAATCATGGTAACATTTTTTCAGGAATGAGGTTGTAATTAGTTAATCATAAATTCGATATTGTGTGTAGCGTAAATGAATGATCCTCAAAGCTCTAAGAAACCAAATTATCAATTAGAAACGATTGGATTGATGGCTAGCGGTATTGCTCATGATTTCAACAACATTTTGGCAGGTATTGTCGGGCAAACTTCGTTGGCACTAGCCAATCTCCCCCCTGAAAATGAAGCGCGAAAACATATTGAGCGGGTTGTAAAAGCGGCCGAGTTTGGCACAAGCTTAACCGATCAATTGCTTAGGTTTGCAAACGATCAAAACTTAGCGGTCGAACAGGTGCATATTGATGATTTTATTTTAAACAATAGACCGCTATTCCAAATGTTTTTGGAACACAATATACAGTTGATTTTTGAACTAGAGCATGATTTCCCTTCGATTGTAATAATCCGATCTCAAATTCAGCAGGTTTTGATGAATTTAATTGTTAATTCCGTTCGAGCCATTGGGACCAAAACGGGCCACATACTTATTCGCACATCTACTGTGGAGTGTGGTGATTATCAAATCAAGCTGAACAACGGCCGTTTCCTTATCCCCGGCAAATATTTACGCATTGAGATCGAAGACACTGGCGTCGGCATTCCTCCCCAAACCCTCTCAAAAATTTTTACCCCATTCTATACAACACGGCCAAAAGGAAATGGGCTAGGTCTAACCAATACCATGAAGATTTTGGAACAGCACAATGGGGGAATTCTTATCAAAAGTAAACAAAACTACGGCACAAACGCCTCAATATTCATTCCTCACTGTCTAAAGTTTCCCGCTTTCCAATAAACTACCCCGCCACAAGTGGCGGGATATTCAATCCCTTCAGGATAACAAAGCGTCGATCTGCGTGCTCTCGATTTGATTCGCGTGCTGAGGCTTGAGCCAAACAAGAAATTCAACATTCCCATCTGAGCCCTTAATTGAAGAACGAACAAGGCCTTGGGCACCCAACCCATGATCCGCAGTCCACTGAATAAGATCGTGAAGTACGAATTGGTGAACGGCCGTATCTCGCACAATGCCCCCTTTGCCCACCTGCGCTCGCCCCGCTTCAAACTGCGGCTTTATCAACGCCACAATATCCGTCCTTTGAGGCCCATCCAGCCATTTCATGACCGCTGGCAAAATCAACTTCAATGAAATAAACGACACATCAATCCCGACAAACGAGACCGGTTGATCCAAGGCTTCTAAATAACGCGCGTTTGTCCGTTCAAGCACCACCACTCGTTCATCCTGACGCAGCTTCCAATCGAGTTGCCCATACCCGACATCAATGGCAAACACTTTTTGGGCCCCCGCCTGCAAAAGCACATCGGTAAACCCACCTGTACACGCGCCTACATCAGCGCAAATGCGATCGGCCACTTCAATTTCAAAGCTTTCAAGCGCACCGGCCAGCTTAAAACCACCGCGACTCACGTAAGGCAAGGGAGTTTTGATTTCAATATTTGCTGTCAGCGAAACGGCCGTTCCAGCTTTATCCACCCGCTGTCCATCAACAGTCACCTCACCAGCTAAGATCATCCCTTTGGCTTTAGCACGGGTTGGCACTAGACCCCGATTCACCAAAAGAATGTCAAGTCGCTCCTTTCCCTTATGACTCAACGGCCGTTCCTTTTGCTTCCCACTCTAAAAACACATCTCGTAAGCTCTCCTCCATATGAATCTGCGGCGTCCAGCCCGTATGTTTGGTTAGCTTAGATGAAGAACCATACAAGATTGGCACGTCAGACGGGCGCATTCGAGCTGGATCGTACTCAATCTTGACATCAATTCCGGCGATTTCAGAAAGCTTATTGAGTAAAAAGTAAATCGGAATCGGCTGACCGGTGCAGATTAAATAAGGCTCACCCGGCTGCCCTTTTTCAGCAATCGTTTTGTAGGCTCGCACCACATCTCGCACATCGGTAAAGTCCCGCTTGGCGTCTAAATTACCAACTTGCATGCTGTCCTTGTTGCCTTCTCTTTTTAGCTTAGCAATTTGGCTAGCAAAATCAGGCACCACAAAACCCAGTGCCTGCCGAGGCCCAATGTGGTTAAACGGCCGTGCTTCAAAAACAGGCAGTTGATATCGATCCCAATAGAGTCGAACGAATTCTGCAGCGGACCACTTGCTAATGCCGTAGGGATGGCGAGGTCGGGGTAAGGTCGCCTCAGTTAAAGGTAGTTCTTTTTCGGTAACACGGCCGTATATCTCAGCACTCGTTACCACAACAACACGGGGCTTGCCAAAGGAAACGGCCGCTTCCAGCAAATTTGCCGTTCCACCCGTATTAATGGCCACCGTAAACGCCGGGTTAGTCCAGGATTTTGCAGGATATGCTTGACCTGCCAAATGATAAATAACATCCGGTTTCGCCGTCTCAACCACATTCATCAAAGAGTGTCGATCAAGCAAATCACCTTCAATCGACACAAGGTTTGGATGATCAGGCAAAGTTTGCATCGACGTTGCGGCGTGGGTAAGCACAAAAATATCGTGCTGCTCCGCTAATAACAAATCAACGAGATGCGATCCGGCAAACCCGGTGGCACCCGTTATCAATACCCGCATAAATGACCTCTACAGCATTTGTTTTAGAAGATTATTGCTTATTGGTATTTGGTAATTAGGGAAATGTCCTTTTTTCTACACTTATTACCTATTACTCAATACACAACTCACAATTCAAGATACAATACTCAAAATTATACCCAGTTCTAGTAAACTGACCTTTCATGCAAACCGGAATCTATTTTCCAAACAACTTCTTTCCGTTTACCTATGTAAATTTCACAAAATATCTTGAAATAAAACTGGGTAGAAAAGTGAAATTTACTCGGTGAAAATCAAATTTGAGTCGATTCTTTTTCAAGATACTTCTTGATTTTCACATAACATAAATAAGTTATAATATTAATCAAGATGAAAAATACCGTAGAACAAATTGTAAAACAGCTCGCTACTGAGCTTGGTGATCAATTAGAGGCTGCCTTTTTATACGGCAGCTTGGCTCAAGGCTTCTATCAAGAAGGCGAATCTGACATCAATCTCTTTCTTGTTATTTCAGATGACTCAGATATGCATCAGCTGCGCCAGCAGTTTGAACCAATTTGGGAGCAGCATCAAGACAAACTCAAGCGTGGACCCTGCTTTGCCCACAAACATGCCTTTGAGCGTCACCTCCAGCTAAACACGCTGTTGGCCCACCATGTTGTGCGCGAAGGTGAAAAGTTATACGGGTCTAAACCGATCCTAGAGAATAAGATTGGTTCTATCAAAGCTGCAGAAGCGTATGCCCATTTGGCCTATGAAGCGATGGTCGCCTCGCAGGCGTTGATGCCAACCACCTTAGATGAAGATACGGCCGTTGTGGTCCAAAGAAAACTACACAGCTTTGTCCGTCGTATTCAACGGGGTCCTATTTCCAAAGACGAAACAAACGCCCAGCTCTTCGCCAGAATCCAAAACTACCTCGTACCCATCATTTCCAAACTACCGGAAGTCAAAGCGTTTGATGAGACCCTATTACCTAGCCAAACTTCCCCCATCTTGCCAGGATTAGCCGCCATTTATGAAGAAACAGGCAAGCTGGTTCTGGCATTTTCTCAGCTAACCCCTCATCAGCTTTTACGCACCGATTGGAAAATGGTCACCGAACAGGTGCCAGATAGTGCCCTTGGTGTTGAGATTACTGGTGCAGCACAACTCTTCCTCATCGCCTCTTATGAGCATCCGCTTCATATGCGCTTTCGCAAGTATGAACACAGCTGGGGACCTGACTTTGTTTCTGAGCTAGATCCCCCAATAAGCCAAATTATGCGCCAAGCCGCCCGCTTGCCTTCCCAAATATTAGTTGACACCATGCCCGATGCCTTCCTGACGCACAAAGAAGAAGATTATCCGAAACTGGTGCACGATTTTCAAAACAAGCTCCTCAACATTCAGCTTGAACATGAGCTGATGGTGCGCTTCGGTCTTTGCGAACGGTTTACCCCTCCTGCGCCACTCCCCGGACGGGACGAAGATGCCCGAGTCCGTATTGATGCCATCTTCAAAAACCTTGAATGGTGGACCGATTTCTACGCCTCGCAAATATCCAATACCCCAGAATGATCCGTTCATTTTTCAGCAGTAAGCCTTTACCAATTTTGGGCAAAGGTTTGCTCTTTTTAATACTCCTCACGTTGCTTCAACCCAATCCTGTCCTTATATCATTTGGAGACCCTCAAACGGTAGAAACAAATCATCCCATCATGGCTGTTCACACTCGCCTAACAGATGAGGTTGAGGAATGGAAAATTCAAAGAACTTTAGAGCTAGTTCGGGAAATGGGCGCCACCACAATTGTTGAACTATTTCCATGGGCTTATTATCATGCTGCTGATGGGGGTATCGCTTGGGAGCATCCGGATCTCGTCATTAATCACGCCCATGCCCAAGGGCTCCAAATCATTGCTCGCGTTGGCTTAACGCCAGACTGGGCGCGACCGCCTGACACGCCACTCAACTATCTCGACGCCAACAGCTATGCAGATTTTGCCACTTTCACGGCCGCTTTTGCTGAGCGGTACGAAGGGAAGGTGACTCATATTATTGTGGGCAATGAACCAAACCTCAGCTTTGAGTGGGGCTATCGCCAAGCAACGGCCGTTGATTACGTTCAGCTTCTAGCCACCGTTTATCCAGCTGTCAAAGCAGTTAATCCTGATGTGATGATTCTTGGCGGTGCCTTAGCCCCCACGATTGAACCAGCAGGCTCACCTTGGGGGCTTAACGACCTCATTTATCTGGATGGCATGTACGCCGCTGGGGGAGCAGACTATTTTGATGGCCTCGCCGTTCATACTTACGGCTTCAAATTCCCGCCCGATTCAGACCCAGACCCTGAACTACTTAACTTTCGGCGGGTTGAGCTGATTCGTAACATCATGCTTGACTATGACGATGCAGACACACCTATCTTCATCACCGAGACAGGCTGGAACGACCATCCGCGCTGGACCAAAGCAGTGCGCCCCGGTCAGCGCATTAGCTACACGCTAGACGCCTATCGCTACGCTGAGGAAAATTGGCCCTATGTTGAATCGATGGCCCTCTGGGCGTTCCGCTTCCCCGCCCCCACCAAAAGCTATATGGATTACTTCACGCTTGTCACGCCAGAGTTTATAAATAAACCAATTTATGATGAGTTAAAAGCGTATGCGACAGGAAATTAGCATGTCAGCATGTCAGCATGTCAGCTCGTTAGCATGTCAGCATATTAGCATATCGTCTCATTGCTCCATCGCCCCATTGCCCCATCGCCCTATCGCCTCATCGCCCCATCGCTCCATCACCCCATCACCAAGCGACATTCAGTCGCATCACCCTAGCCTACTCATCCTATTACTCACCATCCTGCTCACAATCGGCTGTCGCTCACAAGATAACTCCTTCGATTTAATTGCTGAACGGGGCACGTTGCGAGTTGGCCTCGATCCGACCTACCCTCCGTTTGAATTTGACGACGGCAGTTCACTGCAGGGCATTGATATTGATTTAGCTAATGCCATTGGTGAAGAGCTTGGTGTTAGCATTGAGTTTGTTTGGTTTGGGTATGATGGGCTATATGATGCGCTGGGCACACGGCAGGTCGATGTCCTAATCTCGGGTATGGTCATTATCCCTGAACGGCAGCGCGATTTTGCGTACAGTGACCCTTATTTCAATGCTGGCGAACTGTTAGTTGTCCGAGAGGGAGAAACGGCCGTTTCTGCCATGCGTGATCTCAACGGCCGTTCCTTAGCGGTCGAACTGGGGGCGCAGGGTCATGTCGAAGCCACCGTTTGGCAAAAGAATTTAGGCGATTTGACCATCTTGCCTCAAGAAACGGGGGATGCCGCATTAACAGCCGTTTTGGATTCTCAAGCTGATGCGGCCCTAGTTGATTCGATTACGGCGAGGCTGTTTTTAGGGCGGAATGTGGGATTAACGGCCGTTGCTAACCCCGTCACCGTTGATCCATTCGTCATTGTCGTCAACGTCGAAGACGAACAGCTTTTAGATAAGCTTAACGAATCGCTTGAATCTGTAACTGTATCAGGACAGCTAACCCAAATTTTTGCAAAGTGGTTTAAGTAGGGAAATAGCGCGCTATTTCCCTACTCATGATTGCTTGAGAAATTTTCCAAGCTATCTTATAAACACACTTTCAGGCGTTAATACCTCTCAGACATTGTAAAACCACGATGATTCATTATAATGTTCTTAGTGCAGTTTTCCGGAAGTGTCTAACAGGTTATGACGTAAATAATCCTGAAAACTGCTGACTGTTTTGCTCAACTCAACCTTATGCGGGCTTCTAGAGCGAAATAGCAGGTTCCCATTTCCAACCAAGCAATTCGGAAAATTCTTGAATGATACAACTCCTCAAACAATCAAAAATCAGACTTTTTGCGCTTACCCTCTTATTCCTTCTATTTTTTCCAACACTTACCGCATCTGCTCAAGTCAAATCCTTTCACTGGAAAAAATTCGACAGCCATATGACCCTCCTCGCCAACGGCGATGTCGAAATATCAGAAACTCAGACCTTGGTTTTTAGCGGTGATACCTTTACTTTTGGTTTCCGCACCATCCCCACTGGGCTCGAAGGACAAAACGATGGTATTGAAGTGATTAGCCTGCGCGAAGGGGATAATCAATATCGCGAGGTGTCTAATCGCACACCGGGAACCTATACCGTTCGCAACGATAATGATGAGGTCCGAATTGACTGGTATTTTGAGCCAGCCATTGGCGAGCGTACCTACACGATTACCTATCTAGTTAGAAACCCAGTTATTGTTGGCACCTTAGAAGAAGGGGATGGCGACCAAATCTTTTGGAAGCCATTGCCGCCGGACCTGCTTTCCTCACGAGTTGAACAAAGCCGCGTCACCTTAGTTTTGCCGCGGGGCGTTGCCCCACAGCAATATTTTGATGGCTCCGGCTATTTAGCTGAAGGAACGATTAATGGCAACAGCAATGCAGTTACAACAACTGTTAGTGAAGACGGCCGTACCGTCACCTTCACCGCCAATGAATTCATCTATTCCGGCGATGTGTTTGAAACTCGCACTCAAATCCCGCATGGCGCTTTGCAAATTCCAGAATCGCAGTGGCAACGCTCGTTACAAAGGAACGATGCAACGCAACTCACTGTTGTGGTTATTGCTGTTTTGTTTCTGTTTGGTGGGCCTCTTGGCGTTTTAGCCTTGTGGTATGTTCGCGGTCGTGACCCAGAACTGTCCATCACGCCACCTGAATATATCACCGAGCCACCGTCTAATTTGCCACCGGCGCTTGTTGGCACATTGGTCGATGAACGCGCAGATATGCGAGACATTCTCTCTTCGATTGTGGATTTGGGGGAACGCGGCTACCTCACCATCAAAGAGATGGGGCGGAATGATTATGCGTTTACCAAAGAAAGCACCGGCAAGGGTGAGCTGCGCAAGTACGAACGTTACTTCTACAATCGCATTTTTAGGCAAGATGATTGGGTGGAGCTGGATGACTTAAAATATAAGTTTCATACGGCCATCCCTAAAATCCAGAACATGCTATACGATGAGCTTGTTGCCCTCGATTACGTCCCCGCTTCCCCTCAGAGCACCCGAAACTCGTTTGCCGTGCTGGGTTGGGGTGTCTTAATCCTTGGTGGGGTGTCTACTTTTGTAATAGCTGGCTTTTTACCCGAGGCCATAGCGGGTGTCGCCCTTTGCCCAGGCGTCGTTATTGCGCTTACGGGTGCGATGCTCATCTATGTTTCCCGCCACATGCCGCGCAAAACGCGTAAAGGCGCCGAAGAAGCGGCCAAGTGGGATGCATTTAAAAATTATCTCCAGCGCATTGAAAAGCTAGAGGATATTGAACAAGCAACTGAAAAATTTGAAAAATATTTAGCCTACGCAACGGCCTTTGGCATTGAACGCTCGTGGATTCGTAAATTTGCTCGGATTCCCCACACGCCACCGCCACCGTGGTATTATCCTTACTCAACGCGGGGTGGTTACGGCTACGGCCGTTCTACTTCATCATCTGGCCCCATCGGCGGTGGTGAAGGTGGACGCCCTTCTTTAGAAGGGATGTCAGGCAATTTAGCTGGTGGATTATCCTCCATGTCATCAGGCTTAACCCGCATGCTCAACTCATCATCACGCGTCATGAAAAGTACACCGCCTAGCCAAAGCAGCGGGGGAAGCAGCGGCGGATTCAGCGGCGGTTTTAGCGGCGGGGGTGGTTTTAGCAGCGGTGGCGGCGGCAGCGCCGGCTTTGGATAGCTCGATATAGGGCTAGAGAAAAGAGAAAAAAGAGTAAAGTAGAGAAATGAGTTAGAGGGAGGCATTTACAAGGTAATAAACGACTTGCAACGTGCTACTTGCAACATGTAACATGAAAAAAGGAGAACGGCTTACAGCCTAAAGCTAAGAGCTTATAGCTAAATTGATGTTAAAAAATCCAAACATGGGACGGTTTATAGGGATTGCCCTTCTTGTCGGGGGTGTATTGGTTGGCATTATTATCGTTGTGCTAATGAATACCTACCGGAGTGAAGGCAGTTTGACTGCAGGTGCGGCAACGCTGGGAATGGCGGTTGGTTTAATTGTACTTGTCCTGCCGCAGCTGGCCTTTGGGGCTTTCTTTTTGTGGCAAGGGGGTCAAGATACGGCCGTTGCTGCTGATGCGGCCCAATCCAGAAAAGTGCTCGATATGGTCAAAGCAAGAGGCCAAATTCACATAAGCGACCTTGTCATCGAAACAAACAGCACCCGAGAAAAAGTCCACGATATCATCTACCAGTTGGTGGGTATGGGACTTTATTCTGGGTATATTAATTGGGAAGAAGGCATTTTGTATTCGCGTGAAGCCAATGAGCTGCGCGAGCTTAAAAATTGCTACAACTGTACAGGTGAATTAGAACTAGCTGGCAAGGGGGTTGTTAAATGCCCCTGGTGCGGCACAGAGTATTTTTTAGAATAATAAGCAAGTCAGCAATTCGGCTGAGCAGCTAGTCAGCAAATGCTGAAATGCTGAAGGGCTGACCTGCTGAAATGCTCCTAACACAGGAGGGTTCAATGAAAGAACATATCTCAGACCTATTTACAAAAATTCAGGGCGAAGCGTCAAACTTGGAAAACCTTTTGAGTAAGGTTCCCGGATTAAGTGGCTATATGGAAAAAGGAAAGCGTCGTGACGCGGACCAACTGCTCCGTGAAACGCTGGCCACCCGATTAGACGGCATCCGCTTAAACTTTAGCACCGTCCATCAAGATATTAGCCATGACATTATCAAAGCGATTGATCACGCAGAGCCTTTAGGTCGCGCCGACACGTTGTTCAATGCAGTCATTGGCAAAATCAAAGATGCCCCGGTAGGCTATGCTGGCTTTTTTGACGCCGTTAAAGTCAATGAGGAAGATTTAGCTCGCATTTACGCGTTTGATGAATCAATGATCACCCATGTTGATCAAATTGAAGCCTCAACCAACGCCCTTACCAAAGCCGCCAAAGAAGATGGAGACATCGGCGCAGGTATTCGTGACTTAACGGCCGTCTTGCGCCAAGCTAACGAAACCTTTTCTGGTCGTGATGAGGTTATTAAAGGCATTTCAGAAGATATTTAGAGTTGCACTGGGTTTATCCCCATAAAGAAACTCGTAATTGGTAATTCGTAATTAGGGCTTACACAGCCTAAGGCTCAGAGCTCAAAGCGCAAAGCCCATAGCTTATCGCTAAACAATTTGGAGAAAACAAATGGCAAAAGTATTTGACCGCGTCGCGATTGATTCTTGGTTAAGAGATGAAGTTGTTCGTAAATTCCCGCCCGGTGGATTAGGAGATATCAAATTAGGCTCTCCTTGTATCGTGAATCCAGGAGAAACGGCCGTGTTCGTCCGCGGTGGCGAAAATATGGGGTCTCTTGAATCTGGCACCCACGTCCTCACTACCGCCAATATCCCATTCCTAACCGACTGGGCCGAACGGCTATTCACAGGCGGCAAAAATGTCTTCACAGCCGACGTCTACTATATCAAAACCACCGACATCAACATGAAATGGGGCACCCAGCAGCCCATCGTTATCGAGCACCTTAACCGTCCCCCTGGGGCCTCCGCCATCGTGGGAAACGGCACCTACGTCATTCGCGTCAACAATCCATTCCGCTTCCTGATGGCAATGGATGCTTTCCGCGAAAGCGTGCGTCAGCTGCAGCTCAAAGAGCGTCTTGACCCTAAATTGGGCATCATGATGCAGGATAAAATGAGCGAATTGGCTGAAGCCAAAGGATTAGGCCCCGCTCAGCTCCAATCCTTCTCGCAAGATCTCAACGACCTGCTCATCGGCCTGCTCCAACCAGAGTTTGACGCTTTAGGGCTGACCCTTGTTGATTTCAATATTCGCATGGGTATTCATCCTAAATCTCTCGAAGTTGTTACTAACATGGGGTATGGCACGAGCTACGTTCAAAAGCAACAGGCCGACGCCTTTGTGGACGCTGCCAACAACCCCAGTGGGGGCGCAGGCGGTATTGCCGAAATTGGTTTGGGAGCTATGGGGATGGCCGCCATGCAGCAACAGCAACAGCAGCCGCAGCAGTATCAACAGGCCCCACCGCCGCCACAGCAAGCGGCCCCCGCTCCACAGCAAGGTGGTGGCGGCATGCCTGATGTGATGACACCACAACAAGCGGCCGAAATTCTGCAGGTCTCACCAGAAGACGTTATCGCAGCTATTGAAGCTGGCGACCTCAAAGCCCGCAAAATCGGTAGCGCTTATCGAATTAGTAAGGCCAATATGGAAGCATTCCTCAGCGGCTAATTGAGAACTAGCGTAAAGAGATAGAGCTAGAGGGAAGCTTTTTGTTAACATCACTTGCTTCCATCTAGCTCTTTTTGTTTTAGAAACATAGGGTATGACAGAATACAGCAAATAATCTCGTCAAATACCTTCCTCTAGCTCAAGCTAGCTTTACCTTTATTTCAAATCGTAAATCTAAAATCGTAAATCGCAAATATCAAAGGGTCCCATCCCGCACATCTTGGAAGGCAGCATAAACGGCCGATTTTCGGCGTCCATCCTTCGTCACAACCCCCGCGTTGCGCATAAAATCAGACCATGCAAACCATACCAGAACAGGCACGTCCGCTTTGTATCGAGCATCTGTCGTCTTAAACATATCGCGGATATATTCGCTGATGCCTTGATAATATTGAGGGCCAATCTCATTGTCATCAGCCACACCAACTTCGGTAATCCACAGTGGAATACCGTTAGTGCCCGCTTTGTATTCGTTAATTGCTTGACCTAAAGTGCCAAACCGCTGCCCCCAATCAAACGGGGCCTTAGTCGCCCAGCGACCATAGGGGTGGATACCAATCGCCTCAACGGGCAGTTCGTTTCCTAAGGCGGCGCGAGTGTCATTGAGATATTTAACGGCCGTTTGTGGCCCAGTCGCCAACCCGCCAAATATCCGAATCGCCTTAGGCGCCGCCCGTTTAATCGCCTTGGCTGAACTAGACAGGATTTTGGCAAACTGTGCTGGCGGCACATAAACTGATGCCGCATTGTGGTCTAAATCCCCTTCATTCCAAATCTCAAACGCCACCCGATCTTTATAAGACCGGTAGTGGGCCGCAATTTGACCCGCCATTTCAGCAAATTCAGCCGCGTATCCATCCCAATCATTGCTACCGGCCCAAGGCGCTTTCCCCCAAACCGTTTCCTGATTAAGAATGATCATCGACTTAACGCCCATCTTGGCATAGGTCGCAATAAGTCGATCATACTGCCTG